>CAYVDZ010000029.1:0-16932 GCA_964450575.1 uncultured Opitutus sp. | reverse complement strand
CGTGCGCACTTTCTTTCCGTGCTGCCGGGCGAAGAACGGCTCACTCGTGACCACGCATTGCTGAATGATTTCCGGGTTGGCGAGAAACTCGCCGATCCCGTATGTGTTCTGACGTTTCTCAAATGTCAGACCGTATTTCATTTCCAAATACGAGAGATAGGCCAGGCCGACGTTGCCCACCACGACGCGGCCCTGCAGATCCGGAAACGTGCGCACCGGGCTCGACGCGTGCACCATCAGGGCCAGCGGGTCGTGCTGGAGCGTGGCGGAAACCATGACGAGCGGCATTCCGCGGCTCGCGGCGAGAATGATATCGTCGCTGCGATTCATGCCGAAATCCGCGTCGCCCTTTGCGACCTTCAACTTGATGCCGGCACCGGGGCCGCCGGACCAGATGTCCACTGCGAGTCCCGCCTCCGCATAATACCCGTGCACCAGCGCGTGGTCGGCCTGGGGAAACCAGTCCGACTGGAGCACGACCTTGCGCAACGGCGCTCCCGAGGCAGACGCGGCCGCCGTTTGCGAAGCGGGTTCCTGACGCGCACATCCGCCGGCCAGCATTGCCAGCAGAACGCCTGTCATCAATCGCAGTCTCGGACCCATCATCGCACGAGAAGGAACGCGTTCCGTTCGCGCGAGCAACAATGCTCGAGGATTGCGTCATATCTTCCTGCCAGAATGCTCTCAACGCATGACCTTTCGCGACTGGCAGCAACTCGAGCCTGAAGCGGCGGCCCGCGAGCTGCACACGCGCGTGCGCACGCAACTCCCGCCGGCACAACAACGCGCCGTGATCGCGCGCCTTACTCCCGAACCCGAACTCGCGGCCCGCTTTCACGCGGCGCGCGCGGGCCTGGGTACTTTGGCAGGCGTGCCTTATTTCGCCAAAGATCTGTACGATGCAGCCGGTCAGCCGACGTTCGCAGGCTCGACCTTCCTGCCAGAAGTGCGCGGCATTACCAAGGAGGACGGCGCGTTTGTCGGTGCGCTCAATGCCGCGGGCGCAGCTCTCGCCGGGAAAACGCACATGCACGAATTCGCGTATGGAATCACAGGGGAGAATCCGCACTACGGTGATTGCGAACACCCGCGTTTCCCCGGTCGAACCACCGGCGGGTCCAGCAGTGGCTCGGCGGCAGCGGTCGTAGCCGGGATTGTCCCGCTCGCACTGGGCAGCGATACCGGCGGATCGGTCCGCGTGCCCGCGGCGTTTTGCGGGCTCTTTGGATTTCGGCTGCGCCCCGGTGAAGCGTGGATCAGCGATGCGTTCCCCTTGTCACCCACGTTTGACACCGCCGGCTGGTTTACGGCGACGGGCGAGGACATGCAGACGGCTGTAAACGCGCTGGTCGGACTGCGCACTGCGGAGCGCGAACCGCGCGGGTGTTATCTCGAGCTTCCCGGGCTTGATCCCAACGTGGCGGAAGCCTGCGCTCAAGCTGCGGCGCGCTTTGCGCCTGTCGCCGATCCGATGGTCGCACAGGAACTCACCCATGGCTTTGCGCCCGGACTCGACGCTTATCATACGACCGTCGCCCTCGAAGCGTGGGAAGCACACAAGACCTGGGTCGAGCGTTATCGGGACCGCTACGATCCCCTGGTCTGGCAACGCCTCAACCGTGCGCATGCGTTGACGCGCGAGCAGATTGAATTCGCAACGACTACGCGCACGGCGATTCGCCGGCTCTGGGCGTCCTACTTCCAGACCTACGATTTTCTCGTGCTGCCGGCCTCGCCGACGCCGGCTTTGACGAAAGCGGAGTGTACCTTGGAGAATCGCAATCGGGTGCTCTCGCTCACCGCGCCGGCGAGCCAGGGCGGGTTACCGGTTCTGACGATTCCCGTTCCGCTTCCCGGAGGACTAAGCACCGGTTTACAAATCATCGTGAACGACGCTCAGAGCCCGGTCATCAGCTGGGCACTTGGTCGGGCAAAGTAGAGACCGGGAGAAAGTAGAAACGCGCCACCCGTCGGGCAGGTCTGCGACCTGTCTTCAGCGGGTCACAGACCAGCCCGACTTTAAACGCAAGCGCTTCGGAAGGCATTTTATTACTACCATTCCGTCCTGATAGGTTTTCCAATTCTCCCGCTTCGTGTTTTCCAATTTTCCGATTTTCCAGTTTTTCCGATCAAAGCTTGAACAGCCGGGCCGCGTCGCCGGCCAGGACGTCGGCCGAGGCGCCCGACGTCCTGGCTTCGCCCACGAAGCGCACCAGCCCGGGAACGTCATCGAGTTTTGGATACAGGTTCAGCGGAAAGTCCGAGCCGAACAGGACGCGATCCGTTCCCATCGCCGCGAGCGCGCGGGGCCAAACCCCGGCGTCATACATCAGCGGTGACGCAGCCGAGTCGTAGTAAACATTCTTCAATGCAGTAAACCGCAGATCGCGGAGGGGCAGCATTCCGCCCCAATGGGCGAGGACAAAAGTCGTGGCCGGGAATGCCTGCGCGAGTTTCACGAAATCGTCTCCCGGCGTCTCGATCCGCCCGGCGTAAGGGCGGCTTTGCGGATCCGTCACGTGAAGATTCACCGGCAGGCCATACTCGCCGGCCAACGCCATCGCGGCGCAGAATACCGGGTCGTCAACGCCATGCACCTGCGCGTGCGGGGACAATTCGCCGATTCCGATCAGTCCGTCGTCGCGGATCCGCCGGATCTCCGCTCGGATTGCCGCCACTCCGGCGGACGGATGCAAGGTGGCACACGCCGCCAGGCGGTCAGGATGGTCGTGCACACAGTTTGCATAGAAACGATTCTGCCACTGGCAGGTGTCCCAGTTTTCCCAATACCAGCCCAAGAGCACCGCTCGCTCGATTCCGGCGAGATCCATCGTCGCCAACAATTGATCCACCGTAGGTAAAACCTGCACTGGCCGGCCATCCCGGCGCCGGCGCGTGCAGAGCACGGACCAGTGGCGTTCGCCTTGGGCGGCGGCCCATTCCGCCGGCGCCCGGTCCACCTCGTTCGGATACAAGTGCACGTGAGCATCGATGATGCGCATGGTTTATGCTGGTTGTCGCTGAAGGTTCCCTGTGTGTTCCTCGCTCATCCAGCTCAGCAGAGCGAGAACCCGCCGGAGAACCAGAACGATTTTCCATGCTCAACCGCTTCTTCCAACTCGACCAACACCGCACGACCGTCGGTCGCGAACTTCAAGCCGGCCTCACCACCTTCGCCGCGATGGCCTACATCCTCGCGGTGAATCCGATGATTCTGGCCCAAGCCGGCATGGATCAGGCCGCCCTGGTCACGGTCACCGCGCTGACTGCTGCGATTGCCACGCTGATCATGGCGCTGATGACGAACTACCCGATCGCGCTGGCGCCGGGCATGGGCATCAACGCGTTCTTCACGTTTAGCATCGTGATCGGGCGCGGGGTGCCGTGGTCGGAAGCGCTCGGCATGGTCTTTGTCAACGGGGTGATCTTTCTGCTCCTTTCCGTCACCGGCGTGCGCGAGAAGATCGTCGCGGCGATTCCCCACTCCCTGAAGATGGCCATCACCTGCGGGATCGGGCTCTTCATCGCCTTCATCGGCCTGAAGAATGGTGGCGTGATCGTCGCCAATCCCGCGACGTTTGTTTCCCATGGAAACTTTGCCACGCCGTCGGTCGCGCTCTGCCTTGCCGGCATCGTCCTGACGGCGGTCCTGGTGGCTCGCCGGATTCCCGGGGCCATCATCATCAGCATCGCGGCGATCACGGTCGTCGGCATGTTCATCCGGGCCGGGGGCAACCGCATGGTCACCGAGCTGCCCACCAGCCTGGTATCTCTGCCGGCCTCTCCCGCACCGGTTTTCCTGAAGCTCACCTTCGATTTTCTCTCAAACAGTAACGCCATCCTCATGGCGTTACCGATCATCCTTACACTCCTGCTCGTCGATATGTTCGATAATATCGGCACGCTGATCGGCGTGACCAAGCGTGCGGGTTTTCTACGCCCGGATGGCACCTTGCCGAAAGTCGGACGCGCCCTCGTGGCCGATTCGCTTGCCACCCTGCTCAGCGCGCTCTTCGGCACGTCCACGGTTGTGAGTTATATTGAATCCGCCTCCGGCGTGGAAGCGGGCGGCCGCACCGGCTTGACCACCGTTACCACCGCCGGACTCATGCTCCTCGCGCTGTTCTTCACCCCGCTGATTTTGATCATTCCAGCGGCAGCCACGGCCCCGGCCCTGGTGATCGTCGGAGTCTTCATGATGCAATCGATTACGGAGATCGATATGTCCGACTTCAAAGTGGCCGTCCCCGCCGTGCTGACGATTCTCGGAATTCCGCTCACCTTCAGTATCGCCGAGGGGATTGGGATCGGACTGATCACCGCGGCCCTGCTTGCGCTGGCGTTGGGCGAACCGAAGAAACTCACCGCGATTGGCTATGGCGTGGCCGCGGTTTTCTTCATGCAGTTCTTCCACGTCTGGCCGTTCGCCCGCTGAACGGAAATCGGGGATCGGCCTTCGGCGCAGAAAGGTTCGACTGGGTTCAACGGGGTGCGAAACGCTGGAAGCCGGGTTTCCGTGATTGTCCCCTCAGGGGAAATGCCCGCCCACTTCCGACCGAGTGTTGTGGGATCAAAGGTCGATCTCGTTTGAATATAACAAGGTCCCGCAAGGAAGCCGTCCAAATAGACCGCACGGGCCCGTCGAAAAATCAGCCCGACGATCGTCCACTATAGAGTATTAAAAGCGATCCCCGTATAATGCAGACAACTGTCCATCACGAGGTGCGTTAAGCGCGCCGTAACGATCCAGCTCGATGGCTTCGTCGCTTCGCTTCTCGCAATGACAGTCTAAAAATCACGGGCGATTGGTATCAGTTGGGGTTCAAGGGCCGGCCGAAAAGACCGGAACGCGTTTACCTGTGTCTAAAAGCGGCAACCTTGGGTTCAGCGCTGTGAATGGCTTGGGCGCGCATCCGTCCCCGGTGACGCCACAACGTGTAATCGTCCACGATCGCATAAAGACACGGGATCAAAATCAGCGTGATCAAGGTGGCAAAAGTCAGGCCCCAAACGAGTGCCTGGGCCATCGGGGCGAGAAACTCTTCCTGTCCGGTGCTAAAAAAAGCCAGGGCCCAGAGGCCCGCCACCGTCGTTACAGTCGTAAGAAAAATCGGACGCAACCGGATCTTGCCCGCCTCGAGAATCGAATACCAGCGATCAAACTTGAAATGAGCCAACGTGGTGTCGCCTGGCTTGATCAACGGATTCCTGGCGCGAAATTGATTGATGAAGTCGAGGAACACGACCGAGTTGTTCACGACGATTCCGGCGAGCGCGATCGTCCCGAGAATCGACATCAGCCCCATCGGTACGCCCATGAAGAGCAGCCCGAATACGACGCCGACAATTCCAAACGGGATCACCGCCATAACAATCAGAGGCTGGGCAAAGGAATTAAAGAGCACAGCCAATATCGTATAAATAAGTGCCAGGGCGAGCAGCGAGGCGAGACCCATGGCCTCGAGGCTGTCGCGGGTGTCCTCATTTTCACCGGCAAGGCGGAAGCCGTATCCAGGATAGCCCTGCAAAATCTCCGGCATCCATTCGCCGATGCGTCGGTTGATCACGACTGAGGTCATTACGCGCGGATCAACATCCGCCGAGACCGTGATCGTGCGACTCTGGTCGCGCCGAAAAATACGCGCCAGCCCACTTCCCAGTTCGAGTTCGGCCACATCCTGAACCGCCACCGTCCGACCGTCGCGGGCGACCAGGCGCAAACCCAGCATCCGCTCGGGATCGCGGCTGGTGCGCTCGGCGAGTCTCACGCGGACCACCACTTCGTCGTCGTCCCATCGCATCCGGTTTGCCTCCACGCCGCCATAGGAGGTTGCTACGAGCAGACCCAAATCGCGCGCGTCGAGGCCGGCCCGAGCGGCGCGCTCATGATCCACCCGCAGGCGCCATTCCGGAGTGCCCGCATCCAAATCATCGGCCGCGTTCATCACGCCGTCCACGCGGCCGAGACGCAGTTTAACTTCATTCGCAATTGTCTGCAGAACCGGTAGCTCTTCGCCGGAAATAATCACGTTCACGGCGCGGCCCACCGGTGGTCCGCCGCCCTCCTTACGCGCGGAAGCCCGGACGAACTCGGGGAACTGGGTCAGCATCCGCTGCAAGTCGCGTTCGATGACCGACGCATTTCGGGCGCGAGGATTTTGATCATCGATGTCGACGGTGATCATCGCGAGATTGGGCCCCAGCAACTCGAATTCGTCGGACTCATTTAGCCGCCGGCCCACCTGCGAAAGCACGGCGCGCACGTCATCCGGCGGGAGCACGCGGGTAATTTCACGTTCCACCGCTGCAACCGCGTCTTCCATCTGGTCGAGAGACGCGCTCGACGGCAGGTCGAGTTTGATAAACAACCGGTCCGCGTAATCAGTATCGAAGAGCCGAAACGGAATGATCGGGGAGATCACGAGTGCGGCGCAGCCGACAATCGCCAGACAGAACGCGCCGACGACCCAATAGCGGCGCCGCAAGCACACCTTCAAAAGATACAAATAAACTTCGCGTACGCCATCGACCAGCACATCGGCGGCGCGGCGCATCTCCCAATAGGAGAGTGCGGCATGCAACCCGATTCGACGCCACCCCCGAGTCACCGCAATCTTCGCCTCGAGTTCGGGGATGGTCGGGGGATGTCGCACGAAATCGGAAAGGTGACTCGGCAAAACGAAGAACGCCTGGACCAGCGAAAAAACGAGCGCGGTCACGACTACGACCGGAACAATAAACAAGATCCGCCCGATGATACCTTCGCCGAGCAACAGCGGTAAAAAGGCCGCGAGGGTCGTCGCGACACTGCCCAGCACCGGCACGATTACTTCACCCGTACCCTGCACCGCGGCCTGCAAAGGCGGCACCCCACGTTCGTACAATCGATAGACGTTTTCGGAAACCACCACCGCGTCATCGACGAGCATACCCAGGGCCATGATCATGGCGAACAGCGAAAGCACATCGACCGTGCCGTCCATGATATAGAGGACAATAAATACGCCCGCAATGGAGACGGGCAAACCGACTGCCACAACCAAGGCGAGGCGCCAATTGAGAAAAACCATCAGCAGCAGTGAAATGATCAACAACGCCTGGAGGCCGTTGGTGATCACCGTTTCAAGGCGAATATCGATCGGTCGCGTCGCATCCGAGGTGATCAGAATATTCGACCCGACCGGCAAGGTGGGCTCGACGGATGCGATCACTGCGCGGACGCCCTGGGCAACCGTCCGGGCATCAGCGCCCTGTTGCCGAAACACCGTGAAGCCCACGCCGGAGCGCAGATTGACCCGCGCGCGGGAACGCGCCTCTTCCGCTGTTTCCCGCACGGTCGCCACGTCTCGCACGAGGACCGTGCGACCTTGCGCGCCCGTGGCGACAGTCATCGTCTCGAAATCCTCCACGCCTTGCGCTTGCGAAATGACGCGCACCACCCGTTCGCCGCCCGCGCCGCGTTGGCGCCCGCCCGCCGTATCCAAATTTCCCGCCTGCACCGCGGCGAGAACCGCGGCGGGTGACACGCCGTAGGCCTCGGCCCGCACCGGATCAATCTCGATCCAGACCTCACGGCGCTCCAGCCCATCGATATTCACGCGCGACACGCCGGGAACCAGCCGAAGCTCGCGCTGGAGCCGATCCAGTTGCGGTCGAATGTGCCGCGCCTCGACTCCGGGTGGGAGTGTCACACCTAAGCCGAAGAGCGGAAACGGCGCATCAAACAATTGAATCACCGGCTCCTCGATGGTTTGCGGAAGACGGCTGCGGATTCGCGAAATCTCCTGCCGCACATCGTTCACGATGGGCTCCGAATCCGCGCCCGCTTCCGTTTGCAACCAGACCGTCGTGAAATTTGGCTGCGAAATCGAAGTGATCTTCTTGATGTTCTTAACCGAGGCCAAGGACTCCTCGACAGGGATGGTCACCAACCGCTCCATATCCTCCGGCAGCCCGTTGGTGCGGTCCAGAATGCCAATCGTGACAAAATTCCACGCGATGTCGGGAAACAGCGAACGCGGCAATTTTACCGCACCGAGGAAGAAGCCGCTGACGAGGACGACGATCGTGAGCAGATTGACGGCGACCCGATTGCGAACGCTCCAGGAGGCGGGATTCATAACGAAGGCAAATTAACGCACCACCACGCGGTCGCCTTCATCGAGCCCACGAAGCACGGGAAACCGACCATCCACCTCAGGACCGATCTCGATGGAGATAGGTTCCGCGGCGCCCTCTCGACGCCACCGTTGAACGATGGCGCGCGCGCCCTCGAGCCGGACCGCGGCGGTGGGAATGAAGAGCATGTCACGATACAGGCGAATGAGCGCCGTGATAGTAACGGCCAGCCCTCCGGGAATAGACCCATCGGCATTAGCGAGTTCCGCCTCGATCCGAAAGAGCCCGTTGCTGCCGGTGGCCGGCGCTACATGACGGACGGTCGCGGCGGCGGTTCGGCCTTGGAGAGCGGGAAAAGCAACCTCCACCTTGTCGCCCGCCCGAAAGGAAGCGATTTCCGTTTCACCGGCGAAAAACACGAGGCGCAGTTGCGACAGGTCCACGAGTTCGAAGGCGCGCTGACCGGGATTAAGATAATCGCCGACATCCACCATCCGCGCCTGCACCAGCCCGTCGAACGGCGCGCGTAACCGATACTTCGCCAGCATCGCTGCCGCACGTTCGGCTTCGCGGCTCGCCGCCGCTGCTGTCGCCGTCGCCACCGCGGCATCGTTGCTGGCCATCGCCTCGGTTCGTACCAACTGCTCTACTTCGCGTTGTCTCCGCGCGGCTTCGGTCGCTTGAATCTTCGCGCTCTCAGCCGTTGCCCGCGCCGCGGAGTCTTCGAGGGCGAGCAACTCCGCGCCCGCTGCAATCCGTGAACCCACTTCACCACCAATCCGCACCACCGTGCCTCCGACCTCCGGCGCGAGCGTGGCGCGGGTCCAAGGTTCGGCGCGGGCCGCGAAATTCCGGCGCCGCTCAACGGTATCACGTACCACGGCCACCACCAGGGGTTCTGGCGCACGCAAACTGCCGCGTTCTTCCGTGAGCTGACGCTCCAACGTTCGACTGGCAAAGAAGCGCCCAATCGAAAAGAGAATCAACGCCCCCAAGAGCAGGAACGCCACGGTCCCAATAATGGCACGTTTGTGACGACGAGAGAGCATGAAGGGAGAAAAAAGATTACCTCCGCGACGAGCGCAAGGATCACTGTTGCGCGGATTTAACGAGAAAGAGTAGCGGAACCGCGACTGGATCCGCTCCTCGTGAAAGAAGGCAACCCGTGGCCGGTATTCCCCAGGCAGGATCTAATCCAGCGCCGGAGAATCGGAGGGAGCGGCGTCCGGGACCGGTCGATGACGGACCTTACCTCAGTGGCACTGCTTTTTGCCGGACAAAATCAATATCGAACGACTGCTGCATCGCGGGTTGAGTGTATTGGCCAACCAAGCGATCGGTTTGCGCATCATGGGTCAAAACGTAAGTAGCTCCTGGATAGCCGACATCGTTCAACTCCACCACCACCTGCAAGCCTGAGCCCCCCTGCATCCAGATGGCTCGCGAAACCTTGATCGGTTTCGGATTGAAGTATCCGGCTTCGAGAGCCCCGGTCACGTCGGGATTGCGCAGTTCAAGGGCGTAGCCGCCATCGACGCGGATCCATCGGCCGAGGAGCTTGTTGACGGCCTCAGGGACGGCGGGGCTGGTCGCGGAAGCCTTGGGGGTCAAGGACGCCCCCGGAGCGGAAACCCCGGGAGCGGAGGAGCCGCCGGAGGGCGTCACCGCTTGGGCCGGCTCCGTTTTTTTGCAACCGCCGAAGCCAAGGATTAATGCGAAAACGGCACCAGCGGCCGCAAGTTTGAAGAGGTTCACGACTCCAGCTTGGAGCCAGAAACGCTTCGCTGGCAAGGTCGCCGCAAGGCCAGCTTAAGAAAGGCAATCGCCCCACTGCACCATCCTGAGGCGATTGGGCTCATCCTCCACAACGCCAATGCTCCGGGCCGACCATCGGGCCCAGAGCCTCAACGAAGAAATTATATCATTCGTGAAAAACTATATATCCAGAAACTCTTGGACACCCTAAACCCCGGTATATAATTCGAACGGGCGATCAGCCAACGCGATCAGGGAAGGATGACGGTATCGACAACGTGAATGACACCGTTGCTACCAACGAGGTCGGTCGCGGTGACCTTGGCCTTATTCACCATTACGCCCGACTTGTCGGCCTTCAGCGTGAGTTTCTTACCGTTGACGGTGGGTGCCTCACCCGACTTTACGTCTGCAGCCATGACTTTGGCGGGAACGACATGATAGGTCAGAATCGCCACGAGCTTCGCCTTGTTTTCCGGGAGAAGAAGACTTTCGACCGTACCGGCTGGCAGCTTGGCAAAGGCGGCGTTGGTGGGAGCGAAAATCGTGAACGGACCAGCGCCGCTCAACGTCTCGACGAGACCAGCGGCCTTGACCGCGGCAACGAGGGTGGTGTGATCAGGAGAACCGACTGCAATATCGACAACGGTCTTGGCCGAGGCGGCGGAAACGAGTCCAGTAAGGAGAGCGAGGCTGACAAATATGGAACGGAGCTTCATGGGAACGATGGTTATGGTAATTTTATGATTTGACGCGGCCGAAGGAAAAAATCCATCGGTCACATCCTTACAACGGGTGAACTCGTCTCACGGATGCTAAATAGTTTTTGTATTCGTTCCAAGTGCTGCCGGCACGAGGAGGCCGACGAAATTACCTCATCGACCTGGAAGCAGCGGGGAAAGTAAAGCGAGGTGCACGTGGAACGGATTCCGCCGGCGCCGGCCCCGCACATCGGGAAATTCACGACCCTGAGACCGTGAGCGGACTCCGGTCGGCATCTAATAACTCCGACTTCAGCCGCCTCTCACGGAAGGACGAAATCCGTCCGCGCGTTGCGATTAAGGAAAACTGCGAGCAAGCTTTCATCAGACTCAAAACGATCCGGAATTTTTTGCCGAAAGGAAACGCGACCATGATCCCAGACCTCGTGCACGTTCTGTTGGTGGCCCTGATCGCTGGCGTAGTGGGCGGCGCCGCCATGGAAATCGTGTTATGGTTGGTGGGCACGGCGGGCTGGGCCAAGGCGGACATGATCGTCGCGCTGGGCAGCTTGTTGACCCGCTCGCGCGTCAACGCCTGGAAAGTCGGAGCGATTATACATAGCATCGCCGCCGTCAGCTTCGCGATTCTCTATACACTTTTAATCGTCCGCCTCGGCTATAGCCACCTGCCCTATGCATTGGTGATCGGTACCGGAATCGGTTTCTGGCACGGCCTGATTGTAAGTCTCGGATTGGTCTGGGTCGTCGCCGAACGTCATCCTCTGGAGGAATTCACGGAGGCCGGACTGGCGATCGGGCTCAGCCACGTATTGGGCCACGTCGCGTATGGTGCGGTCGTGGGCCTCGTGATCGGAATCGCCGCGATCTAAACTGACGGGATTGATTTACCCGCGGTCAATGGGTCGAGCCGGATCCGCGATCCACTCACTCCACGAACCCGCATACAACTTGGAACCACTCAGACCGGCGTGTTCCATCGCCAGCAGGTTTGCACACGCCGTGATCCCTGACCCACAGTAGTGCACTACGTTCGCGGGGCATCTTCCTCCCAACAATTCGTTGAACTCGCGCTGCAACTCAGACGCCGGGCGCAGCGTCAGATCGGGATTCAAATTCACCTTGAAAAAACGATTGCGAGCGCCCGGGATATGGCCGGCGACGCGATCAATCGGCTCCACGTCGCCTCCAAATCGCTCGGAGGCACGGGCGTCGACGACGAGACTTTTCCCGGCGTTCAAGCCTTCCAGCACGAACGATGCCTTCACCCACTGCGAGTCATCCGGCGCCGGAATGATATTCCCTCCCCCCCGCGGTTCAAGATGCCCCGTTGAAACCGGATGACCGTCCGCTACCCACTTCGGATATCCACCATCGAGGACGGCCACCTGCGTCAGCCCAATCCAGCGCGCCAGCCACCACAAACGCGCGGCATACTGTCCACCCACATCGTCGTAAGCGACGATCGGCGTCTCCGCCGTCACTCCATGTCGGTTCAAAAAACCCGCAAAGTCAGCCGCAGTCGGCAACGGGTGCCGACCATTGGTCCCTGTCTTCACGCCTGAAAGCGCCGTGTCCACGGGGGCAAAATGCGCGCCTGGAATGTGCCCTGCATCGTACGCGGCGGGCCCCTTGGCGAGATCGAACAGGTCATGGCGACAATCGAACACGATCCATTGCGGATCCTCCACGTGTTGGCGCAACTCCACGGTATCAATCAACATGCCAGGACGATGCCCCGACATTCGGCCGGGTGAACCAAATTCCTCGTTCGCCGCGCCCTTTTCCAAATCAAGGCAGCGCCGGTCGTGGCATTGAACCGGGCGGTCGCGGTCGCGAATATCCCGGGACCGCAGGCCGCGCTCGCGGCCATCGCCGCAATGCCGCAAGGCGAGCGGCTCCAATCCCACTATCTCGATCACGCGGTGGTCGGGGATCTGCACTGGCGTTTGGAGAACTACCGCTCCGCCGCGAACTACTTTCGGCGTGCCCTCCAGCTGGCCCAAGTCGGACCGGAACAACTTTACCTGGCAAGGCTGGCTGGAGCGGATCCCGGGAGGAAGTAAACGCCAGGAAAAGCTACCCGCGGCCAACTGAGGCTTTCGGGCCGACCGGGTTCCACGCCGGTCGCGACCCGACACCGCAGAGGTCATCCCTCCGCCGAGCCGTTCTTTCACGCGGTCAGGGTGCAATCCCGACAGGGGAAACGCCCAGCAGCTCTCCCCGTATCCAGATTATTGTTTCAATGAGGCGCAGAAACGAGCCAGCCGCGTCACGCCCTTCCGGATGATCTCATCGCTGGTCGCGTAGCTGAGCCGCAGGTAACCCTCGGCGCCGAACGCACTGCCCGGGACGGCGGCGACCTTTTCCTGATCGAGCAAACGATTGCAAAACTCGAGGTCAGTCAGGCCAAAGCGGGTGATATTCGGGAAGAGATAAAACGCACCTTCGGCGAGCAGACAGGTGATCCCAGGGATCTTGTTGAGCTCGGAGTGAAGCAATTTTCTGCGGCGGTCGAAAGCCGAGAGCATGCTCTGCAGTGCGGCGGAGGTTTTCTCTTTTTCCGTCAAAGCCGCCAGGGCGCCGTATTGGGCAAAGGTCGTGACATTGGACGACATCTGGCTCTGCAGCTCGGAAATCGCTTTCGCGATGGGTGCAGGAGCCAGCGTGGTCCCAATGCGCCATCCGGTCATGGCGTAGGTTTTCGAGAAACCGGCGACCGTGATCGTGCGCGCCTCGACCTCCTTGCTAAACGTCGCAATACAGGTCGGCTTGGCGCCGTCGTATATAAGATGTTCATACATCTCGTCGGAAAGAATATAGAGGTTATGCTTCATCGCCACGGCGACGATGGCCTCGAGTTCCTGGCGTGAATAGACGGCACCGGTCGGATTCGACGGCGAGTTGAGGATCAGCAGCTTGGTTTTCGGCGTGATGGCGGCCTCGACCATGGCGGGAGTAAGCCGGAAGCCGGTACGATCATCGGCGAGCACGAATTGGGGGACCGCTCCGGCGAGCTTCACCATCTCGGGGTAACTCACCCAATACGGGGCCGGGACGATGACCTCGTCGCCTGGCGAACAGGTGGCGAGAACTCCGAGGTAGCAGCTGAATTTTCCACCGGGGGAAACGATCACCTGCGAGGGGGAGGCCTTGAGTCCGTATTCGGCGGCGTAGCGATCGACGATCGCCTGGCGCAGTGGCTCGATACCGGGTGTCGGCGCGTACTTGGTTTTACCTCCCCGCAGGGCGGCGATACAGGCCTCCTTGATATGCTCGGGAGTGTCGAAGTCCGGTTCGCCAGCGGCGAAGCCACAGACATCTTCACCAGCAGCTTGGAGGGCTTTCGCCCGCGCATCGACGGCAAGCGTCGGTGACGGCGAAACATTGCGAGCCCAAGTCGAGAGTGGCGCGGGAGGATTGCTCATGGACAAAGGGCGCCGACGAAAGAGCCCCTCGTGACGAAAGGCAAGCCCGTGACGGCGGTTTCCGGATTCCGGCGGTGAAGCCCGCCCACAAAAAAAGGCGCAGTGGGCTGCGCCTTGATCCAACTTATAATGCGGTGGGAGCTCGCGCTTACTTCTTTTTCTTGGAGTTCGACGGCATGGCCTCGATGGCCAAGCGGAGGAGTTCGCCCACGCTGGCGTCCTTCTGCCGCGAGTAGCGTTTCAACGTGGAACGTTGGTCAGGAGTGATTCGAACGGAGATTTGACGATGCGGATCCCGATTCGGGGCGGCACCAGCAAAATCATAACCAGAGATCGCCGTGCGTACCACTTCACTGGCAGTCTTGAAACCATGGCCACGACGGACCGTTTCAATTCTCGCAATGAGAGATTCAGGCAGATCGAACGTGAGCGGAGCGGACGCTTTGCGGGTAGTTTTGGCCATGACGACGAGCGGGCTAGAGGCTGCGGAACAGTGATAGCAGGCACTTGCAGAGCCTCGGCCGCAACGAAAAATGCAGCTCAACCCTTACTATTTTCAGTATTTCGAAGGGCGCATTTCGTCCCGTCAATTGTATCCGAAATAAGAGTTCACCGGAAGAGTCAGGCGGAGCGGGTTTCGAATTGGTCGAAAACCGCCGTATAGGCGGCTTCCGGTGATGCTACGAGTCGCCACGCCTGGGCCGCGATCCGTTCCTCGACCGCGCGACCATGCTGTATCAGAATTGTCTCTACCCCGGCAGCGGTTCCGCCCAGCACATCCACATCGGCATCTCCGATAAAGAGCGCATCCTCCGCCCCCACGCCGAGACGGTGCAGGATTTCGCGAAGCCCTGCCGGATCCGGCTTATGCGTATCCAAATCGTCGCCACACACCATGGTGGTAATCGCATCCTCCAATCCAAGTAGCGCCAGCAACCGCTCCGCCGAACGACGGTCGCGTCCGGTCCAAACCGCCCGCTTCACACCTGCCCGCCGAAGCATCTCCAGCAGGTCAACCGCCCCGGCGAAAGGACGAATGAGGTGCGTATTGTTATCATGATACGTTTCCATTCGCCCCAACGCCACGGGAAGGTCACTGGGGTCGGGCACCAGGTCCATCAGGAATCGTTTCGGCGGACCGCCGAGCTGCGCGAAGATTTCCCTCGTCGGGCGGCGACCGAACGGTTCCAAGGCGTGGGCGATCGCTTCAAGGACGAGCGGAAGACTGTCGAGCAACGTCCCGTCGAGGTCGAAGACAACCGCGCGGGGCGGAACCAATGCGGCCATCAAAGGCGCGCCACGTCGGGCGGGACGGGAATCTCGCGCGCGAGGCTCGAGGGGTCGAACACCCCCGGCGGTACGTCTAGATTGAGCGCCGCACCGTTGACCACCAGGCGGGTTTTATCACGGGTGATTTCGTTTCGGAAGTCGGCAGATTTGGGCAACGGTTGTCGGTCAACCGTCTTCAGGCTCAACAGAGAAAAGGTTTTGGCGACCCGCCCCGTGTTCCCGATCAGTTCCGTCTGCATCAGGGCGTTGAACTGGGTGTCAAGGTAGGCACGCGCGGCAACAATGTCCGCGGATTGGGCGGCGAAGGCTGCGGGCGCCCGGAAGAGAAATGCGTGCGCGGGCCGTCCGCGGATCCGGCTGATCCGCTCCAAGGTCGCTTCCGGCCAGTACAGGAAGGGCATCTGCAGGTCGAAGGCGGTAATCTCCACCCCAGGAATCAACGGCTCGAAAAGTTGGGAAACACCCAGTTGCACCGGTTGGCCGTCAATCAAGCGCCACACCGCCGCGCGGTCGCCGTTTTGAACCAGCAATCGGTGTTTCCGTCCGGCACCATCCGTGAGCTCCACCCGGGTAATCGCACCGTTTTCATTGCGCCCCCCCCAGAGCCGTCCCTGATACACTCGTTCGTCTCCGCGGCGGGGCAGCGCATGGAGCGCGAAGTCCAAATAGTATTCGCCCGGAATGCCCGCCCCACGAAATTGTTCGAGTAGCCGGGCCGCCTCGGCCTCGTCCGGCTTGCCAACCTGCGCGAGATCCGGACGGCGGACCGGGGGCGACGCCGCGAACACCATCGTGCATAACGCAATCCCTAAAACGAAAGACGCCCGCCGTAATAGGGCGGGCGTAATAGTGCGCGAGAGCGCCGTCATGAGCTTGGGGGCGATTAGTTCTTCGGTGTCTCCGCCACGGGAGCCGTCCCAGCGGGAACGGTCACAGTCGAGGCGGAGGAGCGGCGGGAGTCGCAGTCGTTGCGGGAACCGCCGGGGCAGCAATTGAGGGCAACGCACTTCCGGCGGCCTGCCGGCTGAGCGTGCGCTCGTAAATCCGACCCATGTAAAGAGCGAGAGCCAGCGCGAAAAAGAGAATCGCCGAATACTTCGTCGCCTTCGTCAGGACGTTGGCGGTATCCGCGCCAAACGCAGCTTCCGTCGCACCGCCACCGAGGGCAGCGCCAATCCCTCCGTCTTTCGACTTCTGGGCGAGCACGACCAGCACGAGGAAGATCGAAACGAGGATGAGGATGAAGGTGAGAATTCCGAGGAGGATGCTCATGTGAAAGGGTCAGAAGTGCAGAGCCAATGCGTGCTTGTCAATGACGGCGTCAAACTCCGTTAAAGCAAGGTCTCCGGCTGGCAAGTTAGGCCTCAACGCCAAGTTTTTCCAGCAGGCGCTGCAGATCCTCATTCCCGCGATACTCGATGACGATGCGGCCTTTCTTCGGCGTATGAAGGACAGCGACGCGGGCCCCGAGGTGAGAGGTCAATTTGCGCTCAATGCCGGTGACCGTCGCCGCATCTTTCGCGTTGAGGCCGGCCTTGGCAACCGGCCGTGCTCCGGTCGGGCTCGGCGCAATCGCGCTCGATTTCGCTCCTTGGGTGAGTTTCTCGGTCGCGCGAACGCTG
>CAYVDZ010000028.1:0-17090 GCA_964450575.1 uncultured Opitutus sp. | reverse complement strand
GCTCGACGGTGGGGCGTGGTCCCGCCGCACCGGCATAAACCCCCACCATCGCGCCCACTCCGGCAAGCCAGAGCACCATCAGAACCCGCGGGAAAGCGTGCAAAATCGACATCACGCATCAAATGAAGTCACAATTTTGAATAGTCAAAGTAAATGCTTGGTTGCATCAAACACTGTTTTCGCTCCCTCTGTTTCCATGGCGACGATCACGGTCGAGAATTACCTCAAGCACGTCCTCCTGCTTTCGGACGGCGGTGACGACTTGGTCTCGATGGGTTCGCTGGCAGCGGCGTTGTCGGTCGTCCCTGGCACCGTAACCACGATGGTCAAAGCCATGGCGGACGAAGGGTTGGTCGTCCATCAGCCGCGGCACGGTGTACGCCTCACCACGGAAGGCCGGCGGGTGGCCCTGAATGTTCTTCGCAAACACCGGCTGGTGGAAACGTTCCTCGTCAACGTCTTGAAAATGGATTGGTCCAAGGTGCACGACGAAGCGGAGCAGCTCGAGCACGCGATCTCGGACGACGTCCTGGATCGGCTCGATGCGCTCCTGGGGCATCCGGCAACGGATCCGCACGGCGATCCCATTCCGAGCCGCCACGGCAAACTCAGTTCCCAAGTCTATGCTACGCTGGCCACGTGCCTGGCCGAGCGCGCGATGCGGATCGTGCGGGTCACCGAACAGTCGGAAGAGTTTCTCCGGTTCGCCGAGCAGAACGGACCGCAACCCGGTACGTCGGTGCGGGTCGTCGAGCGCAACCTCACCGCGGGCCTGGTGACCTTGCGACGCGGCAAGGCCCGTATCTTCGCGTTGAGTATCGTGGCCGCCGGAAAGATTCTCGTAGAGCCGGAGAAATAGGAATCGGAAAATCGGAAAGGAGGGAAAGTGGAAAAGCGGAAAACTCGGAGAAGGTGCGGGGCTGGAAGAGTAGGTTTCCCGATTTCTCAATTCCCCCCCTTTTCCGCCCGCCCACCCGTTTCACGATTTCCCGATTTTCCCAGTTTTCTACTTTTCCTCCCTTACCTCAACACCACCCACCCTGCCACTCCGGCGGCGAGCATGACGAGCGGGATGACCGCTTTCGATTTCCAGCGATAGACAATCACCAGGGCCACGGCGGCAATCGCTGCGGCCCGCCAACCGGGAATCGCCGTTTGCGCCAGAACGAGGGTCGTCACCGCGATCAGCCCAACCACGCCCGCGGTGATGCCTTCCAGGAAATGTCGGAGCGTGGCGTTCGCGATCAAGCTTTCCAAGCGGTGAAAGAAAACGAGGGTGAAAAGAAACGCCGGGAGGAACACGCCCGCCGTCATCGCCAGCGCGCCCCACGGTCCACCGCCAAAGAAGCCGACAAACGTGGAGAAGATTATCAGCGGCGCAGGCAGAATTCCGGACAACGCCACGCCGTCGAGAAAATCACGCCGCGTCATCCACGCGCCTTTTTCCACGGCATCGCGTTCCAAAAAAGGAATCGCCGTGTAAGCCCCGCCAAAGGTCAACAGACCCGCGCGCAGTCCAGAGCCAAACAGCGGCGCGGCCGCCACGTTTCCGGGTTCACGCGGCGCGAAGTCCCCCGCACTGATCGCGACGCGCTCCGGGCTCTCGCGCAAGAGCGGCGCTTGGCCCTGAATGACCGGCGACAACACCCATGCCCCGCCGGCAAAAATCAGCAAACACGCCCCAACGAGCAACCACTGCCGACGGGCCGCGACCACGTAAGCGGCGCCGGCCAGAGGCAGCGTAATCCAAAACGGAATCCGCACCAATTCTCCCGCAGCCGCCAAGGCCGCAATCCCCCACAGTGGCGCATCGATCAGACAGTGCTGTCCAATCCGATGGCAGGCCCGAACAATCAGCGCGATCACCGCCGGCTGAATTCCCAGGAACACTGCCTGAAACTCCGTCGCGACCAGATTCAAGCGGAGATACAACCACGAAAGCAGAAACATCAGGATGAAGCCCGGCAACATGAAGCCAAGGCCGGCGAGAATGCCGCCGAGACGGCCGCGGGCGATCATCCCGAAGTGGACGCACAGTTCGTGCGCTTCCGGTCCAGGCAGCGCCTGATAAATCGCCAGCAAACGGCGAAAATGCTCCCCTGAAACCCAGCGTTCCTCCTCCACGAGTTCGTGGCGGATCATATCAATCTGCGCGACGGGCCCGCCCCAAGCCAGACACCCGAACCGGAGGAAACGCAGGAAGAGCCGCCCGGGCGGTTCGTTCGGAGCGTGAACGTCCGGATTTTTGGATACAGGGAGATCGGAGGGAGGCATGAGGCAAACGAGGGCGTCACGTCAGCGTGAGTGGCGAAAACGCGTCCGCAACCCCTGATTCCCGCCGGCCACAGTCGCCGATTTTGCCCAGCGCGACAATTAAGCCGAACCCAGGGAGCGGCCACCAACGCGTCCCGTTCAACTGCATTTTCCAGGTTCATTTGTTTTGGAGGAAAGCGGCGGGCATGCGCCGGAAAACGACTGCGGTGGGTTTTCGATTGCCGAGGATGGCTTCGCCGGAGGCGGCTTCGTACCCAACGTTAGGGCGCGGGCGCAGCCGAATGAAGGGCGGGAGTTGGTAGCGCATCGCGAGCGCGTTGGCCCAAAATCGAGCGACCCTTCCATTGCCGTTGGCAAAGGGGTGGATTCGCACCCATTCCGCATGTGCCCAGGCGCAGGCTTCGATGACGGCGGAAAGCTGATCCGGGGTCAGGGCTGCGCCGAGGGGGATGTTGGAGTCCAGGTGCTGCGTGATTTGACTCAGTGTGGTTTCGAATTGAACCGTTTGCGAAGCGACCTCGGCGGCGGCGACCCCGGGATAAGAACCGACCACAACCTCGATTGCCGACTGAGGCGAATGGCTGGTTCGCCCGTTCGCGGCATCATCGCCTTCGGCTTACTCGCTCTTATCGATTGAGACTCCACTAAATACTTTCCGCATAGGAAAGCCGTCCGTCATTCCCGGGCTCGTTCAACCAGGGTCGTGTTGCGGCTGCGCGCAACACAACCTTCTGGGTTGGGCTCAGAGTTCCTCGATATCCGTAATTCGAAGCTCACGAACGGAATCGTCGGCCCAAAAGCTGATGACAAGAGGCCCGGCTTCGAGATGCTGAACCTTACGCCCGGCCTCATCAATCGAATCGTAATCTCCGAGTTGACCGGGAAAACTGGCGAGGCGATAGAGAAGATCGAGAAGGAGTCGCTGCTTCCGTTTCGAAAGCGTCACAAAGTAGGACGACGCTTTGCCAGATAAAACCGGCTCAAACGGTTCAGGCCGCGGCATGGCGACTGCGCTTGGCAAGATCGCACAGTCGCGTCTTCTTCCCGGCGTCCATTTCGCGCATTAAGCGAGAGGTTTCTCGACGCCCCGCCGGGGATTCGTGCTTCAGCCGCAGCAAATACGCTGCCGCTGCGCGTCGGTCGGCTTCCGTAAGGCGAGCAAGTCGTTGCTTGAGGTCGAGCATTGCCATGGCGGTCATGAATCGAACCTATGGCGTCCATCTCGCCGGTCAAGTCACCCCGTGGGGTCGACTATCTTTCTTTCGCCGTTAAGGTAGGATCGCCCATTGCCGGGCGACCCTTGAACGTCGGTCGAGCCAACTGCTCGCGGACGCGATTTCGCCGTTCTGACGGAGCAACGATGAACAACGGGTAATGGGTATTGGGCGCCACCATGGCGAGATCCGCGAACCGCAGCAGACCCGAGTAGATCGACGTGCTGTTCTCGACTTCAAAGGCAGCATCGATGCGAAACTCCTCCTTCCAGACCACGTCAATGTTCTCGATATACTTCACCTGGGTATCAAGCCCGCTGGCAAAGGTCTCTTCAAATTCCGAAAAGTTGTAAGCGGAAGTGATCCTCGATTGATCGTTCCGAGGCGCCCAGACTTTCTGCCCTGCCTGAATTCCAAAACGCAATAGTCTCCATTGCATCCACGAGTGTTCAGATTCGGGCGGCGTCTCTTGCTCAGTTGATTCTTCGATCGCGTCCGGCAATGGGTCTATTGGATTCCCGTACGGTGGTATAATTTCGTTCGGCGTTTTCCGAATCTCCTGCCCTTCCCTACTCGCCAGAAGGATGGAATATAGATCGTCGTAGTCCGAATAAAACCTATTCAGACGCTCAGCCGAAACCGCTGTAAACCCTCGCAGCTGGAAATCCGGCTGGTACCCAAGCAGGGTGCGCACAGTTGCAAATGGAACGCCGACTTCCCGCGGATTCGCGAGGAAGTAAATGAGGTCCCATCCCTGGACGGCGTCACCGTGCAAGTTTTGCCAAAGTTTGCGCGATAGGTCCGGGCTCACAACCTTCGCAGCGACGCGACCGAGAAGCTTGATCGTCGCTCCTTCCACAATGAGGACTTCATCTCCTTCTTCCATCCGGTCGAACTTCGCGCGATTCGCAGGCGAATCCCGTGAACCCCAAGTCGCGATCCGTTTGTTGCCAAAGACGGTTTGGAGCGACCGTTTCAGATCGGAACTCACGAAGGAAAAGATGATCTCTGGAGCGACCTTTCTCTTGATCGTGTCTTCATAGTGCACCATCGCCTCCCCGTTGCCCGGCGGCATGTAGAGAATGAAGATATTCCATGGGGACGCCCAAGCAAATCGTCGTCTACCGTGATGCTCAAGCGCTTAAACGGCCTCTGCTCAAGTCGTCGACCGACAAACCCCACACCTCGGTCCTGGATGAAAAAGTGACAAGTTCATCGATCTTCACCTGGAGCGCTGCGACGTGGGACGGGAAGAAGATTTGGGCGACTTGTCGCACAGTGGCCGCAGTTGAACACATCAACCATCGCCGTTGCCTTCACCAAGCCCGTTCGAGCGAAGCCCCTGGCGATAAAGTGCGTCGGTGAGACTGTAACCGCATCGGTCAAATGGAGCGATTCCCAGAATGCGCCCCTCCTTGTCCGGATAACCGCGGGTGCGACCAGCTGTATTGTGCCGATTATCGATCTACGCGACCAAATCGAGTTCGCCAAGACGCCCCTGCCGGAAGTCGACCCTGAAGCATCCGAATCAATACGAGACGCACTGCTGCTTGAATCATACGGCGATCCATACGTCGCCGAAGGAGATCTCGACCGCCGAGCAGAAGCCGAGGGAAATAGAAACCAACTTCATGGGGCGAGCGATTACTCCTTGGAAATTTTCAACCAAGCACGCGCTTGGTTTGCAGTCGTGAGAACGTGGCAACAGCGCTGGGACTACGCTAAAAATTCAACGGAGTACGATCCGACGCAGTTACAGGGGGACGGCGCGCGCCTCTTGGCGCTTTTTGACCGAAAACGAACAGACTTCAGCATGACGATACGAATACCCGCGAAGCTAGTCCACGAAGAATTAGGATGGCGCTTAAAGGAGTCGACCAATGGCAGATGAATCGTGGTCGCTGGATGCGCGAAAATGGAAATTTCTTACTCGCCCCAAAGCCTATTGTGACGAGTCAAGGAACGAAGTGCGACCGTTAAAAACGGCGCCAACCCGGAGACAGTTTGAAACCGCACGAAAGATCCTAAAGCGTTTTCAACAGGAGAGCGGCGTACTTTTAGCGGACGACGTCGGGCTAGGAAAAACCACTATCGGAGCATTGATTGCGTGGATTGTCGCCGGCTCCGGTGGTTGTGTTCGGGTATTGGCGCCCAACGACGTCATGAAGCGGCGTTGGGCAGAGGAATTGGAAGCCCATATTCCCTTACTCAATAAAACGGCAAAGGCGCTGGAGGTTAGTTCCAGGCAAATCAAGGTCAACCGAGTCGACCGCTTGCAAAAGGGCCGAATTCAAGTGGGAACGCATCACCAGCTCGTCAAGAATCATAGCTCCCGAAGTAGCAGTGTTGGCTGTGATTTGATGATTATCGACGAGGCCCACCGAGCTAAAGGGGAAAACAGCACTTTCAACCAGGCGCTGAACAAGCATGGGCATCGAGCCACCCTGAAATTAATTCTAACCGCGACGCCATTTAGCATCGAGATCACGGAACTATCCCAACTACTAGGGTTAGTTGGCGGAAAAGCCGCCGGACCCCTGGTCCGAAAATATGCCGAAGCACTCTCGCGCCTTTATCAACTGAAGCTTGGGGTTGACGTCACTGCAGAATCCGACCGCTTGGCCACTTGTGCCCGTAAAGCCATCAACGCTATTTCGCCCTTTGTAATCCGACATAGCATAAATGACCTGAGCGACGCTGAGAAAATTCATTTTGGTGAAATCTCCAGCCACCCTCTCCAATTAAAGGTGCCGCGAGCGGACGAGGAGGATATCGAGCTGCTCCTGCGCGCCGTCGGCGGAGGGGCCGAGGAGGCGGAGGGGGTTGTGCGCATCGTAGAGGCGGCCGAGTGCAGGCAGGTTGCCGACGGTGGCGAAGACGTGAAGGAGGTATTCGCGGTCGCTATCGGTGAGCTGGGCGCGGACGTAGAGGGCGTGTTGATCGTGGGCGGCGGCGAGACGTTCGCCGGGACCAGCGAGCAGCGGGTGATCGAGGAAGGCATTGTCCTCCAGAAAACGGACGAAGACGCAGCCGAGAATCCACGCGACGCCGATCTGGGTAAGGAGGTCCTCGCGCCATTCGAGGAAAGGGGCGGCGGTGCGTTTCTCGGCGAGGGCCTCGGCGTGCTGGGCGCGAAAATCGGCGTCGATGGCCGGAGTATCGGAGGCGCGCGCACGCAGATCGGCCTCAAGCTTGGGGAGGAGACGTTGGAGGTCTTTAAGCAGCGCGACGCGGTCGATCATGAGTAAGAGACCCGGGAACACCGCCGGGCTAAAGTATCGGGGGAAGTTGGCTACTCAGCTTTTAGCTCTAGGCGCGTGAAGAGACTGTGGTAGCGGTTAAATGCGCCGGTCTCGCGTTGCGCACGGCCTGCAACCACGCCGGGAGAAACTCCGAGTTGGCGGGCAACTTCAATCAAGGCTTGGTCGGTGTATGGCTTCCGAACCGTTTGAGTGAAGTTGCGCCACTCGGACGGTGGAATGAGAAAGTCGGCGGACCACACGTCGGCTTCGGTTTCTTTGGGATCGGTGCGGCCTTGAAATTCGAGGAATTTCTCCTTCTTGCCGTGAAGCAGGAGGTGGGCTGCCTCGTGAAAAAACGTGAACCAAAGGTGATCGTCGCGTTTGTGGCGGAGACTTTGCTGGATCAGGGCTTTCGTAGGTGAGAGCCAGCGGGTGAATCCGCTCACATGAGTGCCGGGTAACTCTGGCACAAGGACTAGGGCTATGCCGGCTGCAGCGCAAAGTTCGCGCACACGCGGGCAGGTCGTGGCGGAAAATGGCTCAGCCGTCAGGGCGCGGATTGCAGTGAGGTTTTGTCGGAAGACGGCTTCGTCAAAAGGTGCGCACGCGATCCTGGCGGCTGCTATTTCACCTTGGCGGAGCCAAGCACTCAAATCAGGGAGTTCGCTCTTGAAAGAGGAGGACTCACGGGCAGCCCCCTCAAGAGCCCCATAGACTTCGCTCCACTGGTGGAAGTTGGCGACGCCGAAGAAGTGCAGAAGATTGCCGGCGCGATCAGTTTTATCGGTGGTGGCGGGTAACCAGCCGAAGTCGCTCATTTTCTTGTAAGAGAAACGGGCGACATCGTCGGCGCAAGCGGCAGCGAAGTGTGCGCGTTCTTCCTGGCGGGCCTTAAACTGACGGTAGCGGGCCTCCATGTTGCTCCATAGCGAGGCGGCGACGCCGGTGACTTTTTCGAGGTCGAGCGCCATCGCTGCGTTGAGTGGAGCAATGCCTTTGACGAGTTGATTGATGGTCTTCTTCGCGTGGCCGGAGCGCTGCGCGAGATCGGCCTGAGTCTGCTGGTTTTCCTCCAGCCATTCGGCCAACAGCTCACCCGGGTGGGTAGCGTAGTTGGGCTCAAGCAGGTTTGGATTTGTTGCGCTCATGATAGTTTAGGACGCCGAGGATTTTGATGCGAGTGACTTGTGACCAATCGAGGCCGCCAGCAAGAAGCACCGGGAGGGGGTTATGGTCAGGTTCAAAAATTAGCCGATAGGGCTCATCGAGATGACATGCGATCCATCCTGCTTTGTTCTCATGCAGGGGATGGAAATGACCAGGAGTCGGTGGTCGAAGTATCCCGAGGTGGTCGGCTGCAAGTATAGCGCTCAGGCGGAGTTTGATCTTTTTAGCCTGATCTCTCCCTCGCTGGCGCAGCAACTGACGCTCATCCTTGAACTCCGATTCGAGTTTGGCGGTGGCGTAGGTGATAGTCATTTAATGAAATCATTTACCTATTAGGTAAACGAAATTATCATTAGCAAGGCCAAAAGTGAAGGGATTTTATGGGACATGGAAAGAGGGTGAAAACAGGAGGCTTCCGGGTGCGACAGAGACCATTCAGATACAATTGATCATGCGGTGGAGCTGTCCTTGAGGAAGCTGAGGAGACCGAAGCCGCTGGAGGATTCGTCGAGCGCGCCGGTCTGACGGTAGTACATGTGCGACTCTTCGAACGTGGCAAAGGGCATGCGGCGGTTGATGTCGATGAGCTTGTGGGCGAAGGCCACATAGGGATCGGGGTCGCCGCGCAGAGTCAGAGCTTCGAGCACAGTGAGGTAATCCGTGCGCAGCGATGTGGGCAGAATGAGGCGCGCATGGCCGGCGGCCTCGAGTTCGGCATTCATCGCGAGGCGGGAGATGCGGCCGTTGCCGTCGTTGAAGGGATGCACTTCGGCGACGAGGAAGAGGGCGTAGAGGGCACGGGCGGTGGAGGAGCGCAACTCCCGAATGGCGGGCCAGCCGCGGGCGAGCGTCTCCTCCACCAGTTCGGGCGCGACGAAGACGCGGGCACCAAATTCGTTGTTCTGCTTTTTGAAGACGCCGGGTTCGATCTTGAGCCGGCTCGCCATCATGCGCGCGTGCCGGCGCTTGAGCAGCTCGATCAGGTGGGGCACATCGCGGGGCACCTCGGGGCTGATGTTGGCGTCGATGATGAGGCGGTAGGTCTCGCGTACATCGTGAGCGTCCTCGGGGCGCATGAGTTCGAGCGCCCGGGCTGGGTCCGGATGGTAGACGATGATGCGGGCCTCATCGACGGTGAATTTGGTGCCTTCGATGAAATTGGAGAAGTAGGCTTCCCAAAAGGCACGGTTATCGAATTCGGCGGCGGGCGGGCGCTGGAGATCGACGAACGATTCGGTGGCGAGGCGGGCGTGGAGGCGGTTGAAGAGACGGATGCGCTCGGGGTCGAACGGGTGGCCGGAAGCACGGGCGCGGGAAAGATCGGTGCTGAGGCGATAAGTCGAGCGCCGGCCGTGCAGCGCCTCCACGAGGGCATCGAGCTGCTGTTGCTCACGCGTCCAGCCGAGTTGAGCAGAGAGCGCGGCGGCTTTGTCGCGGAGTTCGGTGAGCCAGCCGGGACCGTGGACGCGAAGGTGGCGATCCACCCAAGCTTCCAGTTCCTCGGAGGAGAGAGTCTTGGCTTCGTCGTCGGCGCGGGCGCGGGCGATCTGGAGATTTTCGAGCAGGGCGCGGGGTTGGCTGGCCGTGTAGATTGAGTGCGTGTCGTCGATGACGGGCGTGCGGATGTCGTCAGGCTGGGGTGCCGGGCCGCGCCAGAGACGAATCTCAAGACCGGGAAGTTCGCGCACGGGGGCGACGGCGTGCGGCAAGGTGAGGTGAAGCTTGCCGGCGGGAGAGACGTTGCCCTCAAGCGCGGAGCGATGGCTGATGACAGCCCCGGGGTAGAAATGAGCGGCGATCTCCAGGCGGTGGCGGCGCATCACATCGGTGGGTGGAGAGCGCAGATCATCGGTATAGATCTTCGACGCGAGCTTGCGGAGCGTGCCGGCTTTGACGGCGCGGGAAATCTCGCCGGAGCGTTCGGAGGTGCCGAAGAGGAGCGCCATGAAGAGTCAGATTAGGCGGAAAAAGAGCGACGTTGGCTTAACTTCAATACGAATAGGCCCGGAATTCGTGATTTTTGATAAGATTAAACGACGTTTGGCCAAGCGGCTATTTCAGAAATAATTCACTGATTAGCGCTGCCGCCAACTCAATAACGGCGTTTTTGATTAAAATAGAATATGCCTCGTTCGTTTTTGATTAGATTAAATGACTCGAATCCGGAGGCGTGTTGAATCTAGCCAGCCCTACGCGGCGCCTCGTGCGGAATTGGTGATCCACGCATGGGGCACCCTTGCCCACTGAGCGGGACCCGTCACTGGAACAGGACGGCGGAGCAACGTCGGGAGAACGTTTTGATCGTCGCACGGAAGTAAGATCCAGAGCCCGTGCGTGCGATTGTCGCTGCGGCCAATGCTGGCGGCGAGCGATGCGAGAGATTGCATCTGGTCGTAGCGGGCGAGGAGACCCGGATGAGCGAGAAGCACGGTGCGTTGAGGTGCGTGCAGCCCTTCGAGGGCGTGGGGAAGCGCCTTGGTGACAAGCTGCTGAAGACGGGTCCAGTCACGCCCGCCGACGGGTGAGCCGTCGGCGCGGAGCACAGTTTCCCACGATGCTCCAACTGAGACGGCTGTTCGCTTCAAGGCGGTGATCAGGAGTTCGTCAAAGTTCCGATGGAGAAGATCGAAACGCTGCCGCAGTCGAGCCTCGGCCGCCGCGGCACGGCTCAACGGCACCATCAAAACCAAGAACGAACCGTCGCGGTGCGCGAGCTGGAGTCGGGTCTCGAAATCCTTGGCCGCCTGCTCCGCAGGTCCGGCAGGCTCGTGGATCGAACTGCGGCCGGATGAGCGCTCCATTTCGGCAGGTCGCCCGTCGCCATCTCGTACAGCGTAAGCGCGGCACTGTAGCGCTCGGCCGCGCCATCCCATCGCGGAGGTTTCCGATCGGTGAGGAATGGATCGAGATAGGAAGTCGTTCCGCAGCGAATGTTCTCGGTCGGCACCGATGAGAGAGAAAAGTCGAACAGCACCAGATGCTCGGTGCCGTCCTTGACCTTGCGGATGCCGATGTTCTCGGGCTTCAAGTCGCGGTGAGGGAATCCTTCTCCTCCAGGTGAGCGATGGCTTCGAGCAGATCCGCGCCGAAGCGCTCAAGAAAATCGAGCGCGAGCGGCCCGACGCCCCGAAGATATTGCGAAAGGGTCTGCGGACCCGCGCTGCTGATCAGAATTCCGACGATGCCGTCAGTAAATTCACGTAGCTCAAATGCCTCCACGATGCGCGGGCGACGTAGCTTCTGGATGACATCGAATTCACTGCGGATGCGCTCGCAGTTGTCGGGGCGCGAGGCGACCTTAAGGACGACATCACGCACGGCCGAGTCTGACGTCCACGCCACCTGGAGTGCAACGGCGGTGGAACCCGAACCCAACCGATGTTTGACGACCAGATCTGAGGCGATGCGGTCGCCAGTCTTCGCATCCAGCGGAGGCACGAGCTGTTCCGACTCCGGTTGGGTGTAGGCGTCCTCGACGGCGTCGATTTGTTTGAGGAAGTCGCGGACACTTTCGGTGCGGTCGATGATCGCTGGCGCCGTGCTCTGCTGGACCAAATCACAAAGGGCTTTGGAAGCGCCATCAAGGACCGAGGAAAGTTGCAGCCCGCGCTGTTCCATAACGCGCTGGGCCGTTCCCAGCGGCGTGGCCGCCGGAGGCTGGCCACTGAAGAGGAAATACGCCATCGAGCCTAACGAGAAAATGTCCTGGGCGTCGCCATCAGCCTCGGAGTCGCGGAAAGCCTCGGGAGCGAGAAAAGCTGCGCCGGCTTGGTCGGACAATTGGTCAGCGTGCAGGGTCGGGCTGAACACCGAGCTGCTCGCCGCCGTTGAATGGAGCCGCTGGCCGAGCTGCCAGTTGTAAATCTTGAGCTGGTATTCGCCGGGTTTGGGCTGGAAGACGAAGACGCTTTGGGGCGACAGCTGACGATGGGCGATGCGGTGACCGTGGGCAAAGCTGATCGCCTCGGCGAGTTGGCGAACGTATTTGAGTCGGTCGTTGAAATTCAGCGTGGTGCCGTGCTCACGCATGAAATGGTCGAGCCGTTGAACCTGCTCGGAGAAACGAAATACGAGCGCGGGACCGGACTCGTGTGTGGTGTGCGTCCTGACTTGCAGGATACCGACATGCTCTAGCAGCTGGAGCAGGGCATACTCCCGCTCCGCGGCTCGGGCCGCGAACGCTTGTTCGTTGCCAGTCTGTCCATGGGCGCGGGGATAAATGCGCACCATCGCGACATCTCCTTTGAGCGTGGCGTGTTTACCCAGCCAATCTTGAAAGGTGCCCTGGGGATGCTCGTAGATGATTTTATCGAGCGTGTAGTCTGATACGCGGCGGGAGCGGTCGGCTGGCCGAATGCCTGCCTGATCCAAAGCCCGGCCGATGGAACGAGCCATCGGGGCATCGATGACGAACTGAGTGTCACCGGAACGAGGCCGGGTGACAGCATCGATAATTCCGCCTTTGAGCGAAGTGCCATGATCGCGGACGAACACCTTTTGACCGAGCGATTCAGGGAGCTTGAGTCGGTTATTGGGGGCCGAGCAGAATACAACTGCTTCAACAAACGGAAGACGCAGCCGGTTGAATTCCTTTTGGCGTCGCAGGAGAGAGGCAAGTTTACGTGCCTTCCGGTTAGCGTGGAAGAGAGGGTTGTCGTCGGTGTAAGGCGAGCGGCCATCCCGACGCCAAGTCCATGAATGCGTGTCGCCAGAAATCTCACCAGGCATGCTCTTGATTTCGACGAGATAGAATCCGGCGGGTCCGAGGATCAGAGCATCGACTTCGTTGATGGTGCCGTCGTCGGCGATGAATTCAAAATTGGACCAGCCGCGGAACGGTTCGTGATCGGGCAGATACTGCGTGAGGTAGTTGAGCGCTTCCTGCTCCCAAGGGTAGGCGGAGGGGGCTATGGCCTGCCAACGGTTGGGTTTCATCACGCGTATGCTCAATGTGATGAGAGCGGTATCGTAAAGCTGCAAGCGAGCAGAATAAGGACGACTCGCAACACGGACTGAAGGGCTGATACGTACGACCACGATCGTATCTACCTTCAAACACGCATGTGAGATGCGATACTCAGCGCGGGTCAATATCCGTGGCAGTGATCCAGCTAAGTCTGACCGAAATAGTTGCTGTCGTCCGGGAGCGTCGGGCTCCGGGGTACCCGCTCCCCCGGCTGGACGGATCAACGGAAACGTGAATTCATTAGCAGTTCATGCAGCTTCGCATTCCACTCACCGACCTTAATGCCGCGCCAGGTTTCCTTGATGCCTCGGGCGACACGGGATCGGGTTTGGATGCCGAGCGAGTTGCTGCTCTCTACTCGTTCTTACCGGCGGACACAGCCTTCAGCCTGGAAGCTGAAAGCCTCATCATCAGCCGCCCCGATCTGCCGCAGAAACGCGAGAAGGAGGTGGCTGAGCTCGTGGAACGCGCTGCCAAGAGGGCGCGCGACGGGGACCACGATAAGGCAATCGAGCAGTACGAACGCGCACTCGCTCTAGCACCTCTTCACGTTACAGCCCGACGCGACCTCGCGATGTCCAGGATGGCGAAGGGCGATAGTGTGGGTGCCGATGCGGAATTGCGCTCACTCTTGCTGCTGGCACCAGCCGACGCGTGGGCGTGGGTCATTCTGGGAAATCTCAGTTTCCGACAGAACTTCGCCTTGGCCGAACGCTATTTTCGCCGCGCCGTCGAACTCGCCCCGGGAGATCCCTATGCTTGGAACGGGATGGGGGTCATGTATGCCGAGAAGCGCGATTATCCCAAAGCGATCACCGCGTTTCAACAGGCGTTGCAGGCCAACCCACGCTTCGCCAACGCGCACCTTGGACTCGCCTCGGCGTTGTCCGACTCCGGCGATCTGCGCGGAGCGTTCGATGTTTTGGAGCGGATGTTCGCCACCAGCTCCGTGCAGGACTCACGTGCGCTGCCCACGTTCGAGTATGCCTCCCGCACCTACCGCTCCCTCGCTCAACGCATCGCGGAGGACACGCTCACGAGCGGTGAAGCGGAAATCGACTCGCTCAAGGTGGAGGCTGAACGCATTTCGCGTTATCCGGTGAGATTCGAAGAGGCGGACCTCGGCGCGCAGGCGACGGCGGTCACTGAAACAGCGTGGCAACACGGGCGGGATCACCACGTCATTCGCGTCCGCCAATCCCTCACCCCGGCGGTCAAACTGTACATGCGGGCGCACGAGCTCTGCCGCCTGATCTTGCAGGCGGAAGCGCGAAACGCCGGGACGAACCGTCGCTTCACAACCGATGAATCGCATCGCGCCGTGGCGTTACGAGAAATCGAGAATGAACTCAGTGGAGTTCGGCGCGCGGTCCCGGCTAATGCGGTCGACGGTTTGATCGACCAACTGTTTCGCGGCTTCATGTCGCAACTCTACAATCTGCCGATCGACATGATCATTGAGCACCGCATTGCGAGCCGCCACCCGGGCTTGCGCTATGCCCAGGTACAGTCGCTCGGGCTTATGTTGGATGAAGCGGTGAAAGGCTGCTCCTCCCCTGACATCGTCCGCATCGTGCCGCGCCGGATCCTTCACGCATCGCGTTTTCTCAACGCGTGCTTTGCTGCGTTCGTCGATCACCAGTTCGCCGGAGCGCTGGCGGCGAGTCCTCCCTTCATCCAGATGGGCGCAATGGAGCGCGGTCTGAGTCTGTTTCAACTTTGGGAGCGCGAGACGGCTCAACCGAATCCGGGTTATACGGTGTTTCACGAGGCGTGGCCGTACTGGCTCTATTTCTGCAACGTGGAGACCGAGGAATTCTACATGATGGTCCTCTGCTGCCTGCCCTCGATCGCAGCTGTGAAAATCGATCATCAACCGGGAGTGGCGGTGAACCTCGATAAAATGGAATTACTGGACTTTCTCCGAACTGGCTTTGGCCCGATGAATTCCCTCTGCGAACGCGCCGACATGTTTGAGCACCGGATCCACGCCCGCACGAAAGCGATCTTCGAGTATTTCCGGCTGCCGTTTGAGGCTCCCGGCCCGTGAACCAACCTTCAGGGTGACAGGAGAGGACGGGCTTGAATACTCAAACCAGACTGTAAGTGCCCATTTTCTCTATGCGTTTCGCGTCACTTTGTAGCCGCCACGAAATTTGTTAATCGAGCAACTTCCGGTGCCGAAATGGCGGTAGAGCAACTGATACATGGTGCTCAAGACGGTGGCAGATCGAGGCATCACGCCAGCCGCGACCGGGCATGCTCGATAGTTCCGTGAGTAGCTGATTGGCCGCGGCGATCAAACACTCGTGCAGTCGGTTGCCCGACCGATCCATCGATTCTAAGATGGATTTTCAGGCTTCATCGGGCGAGGGCGTGCTGGTGCAGCTTGCGACAACCCCGCATCCAATCCACCAGTGTTCTCGCCGGCGCTGCCGGTTCTGCGGTCGCTCTCCGTCGACCCGACCTCCTGCTTCGCTCTTGGTTCGTCGCCGACCCCGCTTGCCGGTCTTGAATGCGCGTCTTCCGGCGTCGTCGGAACCTTTGGAGCCGGCCGGGGAGTCTCCGGCCAGAGGCTCCGAAGTTCAGGTAATTCGCAGGCGCGAACCCCGGGGCCCTTACGCGACACCGCCACAAGCGAGTCGGACTGAAGATTTAATTTTGGAGCCAAGCCCCGTACATCTTGAGCTTGATAGAGACCACTCCTGACGCCGTGGCGCTCAAGCTTAGGCCCTATCAGAAAATCGCCTCGCCTCTCAAAACGATTCAGCGCGAAAACGATCGCCATGCGCCTCTCTGAGTCAAAGACGCTCTCCGATTCGCGGATAGCCGCGACGGACTTGGAAAAGTGCATCCAAAAGTGGAAGGCAGTAAGGAGGCGCCGCGGTGGTAAGTTAGGTTCTGCCGGCGGCAACGGAAGCGCTAACCCAGGTCCCAGTGGCAACGGCTGAGCGGCTGGAAAACTCGCTACGTGATCCTAGCCTGATGAAAACGCGCGCACACTACCCACAAGGCTCGGGTGTTCCGCTGTGTGCGCGCTACCCTGTCAACGCATAAGCATTATGCGACATGCTAACTCCACTTCCGGGGGCGAAGCGGCCACGCAGGACGTTCGTGCCCAGACGGAGGACCAGCGAAAGTCGGCGGAGGAGTGGCAGCTCGCGATTTGGCGGCGGTGGCCACGCCACGACGATTGGCCCGGCAAACTCGACCTATATGAGTTCGCAGCGTATTTGAGGGTGAGCCCGTCGACCTTGAGGCGCGCCACCGAAACCGACCGCGCCGGTCGTGCGCATCTGCGGCACCAACGGATCGGCAGCGCTTACCGGATTGACCGCCGCGACCTGGATACGCACGGGCTCGTGGATGGCCGCAATCTTTAGACCCGAGGCGACACCGCGCTGCGCCAAACCCGATCAGGAGAGCCAAATCGCGAGGCTTTCTCTTTTTGAAATCTGTGCTAGCGGCTTCCAAAAATGTTTGTGAGCCGAGGATCTCCGAGTGTCGCGCAATACGAGTTTCGTCAATACTGTCACCGGTCGAATGGCCACGTGACACGATCGTATTTGTTGATCGCCAACCTCACGTCGTAGGTCTCCCTGCAAGCAGACCAACGGGCTCAAGTCATGAACTGTACGCTTAGATCAGCCCAAGAAATACCAAGAGAGTTGTTCCGGAGTTCATGCCGAAGGTAACGGGTTTGAACAAGTGCGGCGACAACTGCTCAACCTTACACGATACAGGACGGGGTATTTGTGCCGTCGCGAAAGAAATGAATTTTCCTCGCCAGCCATCGATGCAGAGCGCGCGGAATGGCTGCCCGCCGGCCCGAGAGCACGTGCTCTGTTACACTCCTCAGCTGCCAAAAAAAAATCAGCCGGCACCGGGCCTTACTCGAACAGCCACGTGAGGTCGAAGCGGGCAATGTCTGAACAATCGACTCAACTCGCCCATGGTTTGTGACCGGGGCCGTGTCGCTCGTCCCTCGACATCCCGCTGTTCTGAGGAGGCTATGAACGACGTGTTCGGCGCCATTTTGACCGAAGTCTGGGCGGTGGACGACGCCCAATTAATATCACTGATCGCGGAGTCGGAACGTAGAAGCGGCGCGAGCAGCGGCGAGTCCTCTTTTCGTCCGCAGTATGCCGACGTGATGGCCATACTGTTCCGCGTCACGCTCTTTCAGGGGGTGATCGTCATGATAAATTCGGCGAGCGTCACGATGGT
>CAYVDZ010000027.1:5551-17260 GCA_964450575.1 uncultured Opitutus sp. | reverse complement strand
GAAGGGCGAGCCAGCTTGAGGACTGGGGCCGGGGGCGGGAGGGTGATGCTCTGATTCATGGTGATTCGGTTGCTACCAACCACCCTATCGACTTCCAGCGTTTCGCGCTACGGGTCGGTCGGGTTTTTACCCAGGGTTTACCCCGCAGGTGCCCGCTCCAAGCAGCATTGCAAAACTTTTTACGCGCGGAAAATCACGTCCTCACGATTGAACATTCTTACCGCCAAACTCAGGGCGATCGCCGCGTATCCACAGGTCGAACCAAAGATCAGTGCCAGATAGCCCCACGACCAAACTCCAGAGACGAGTTCCTTGCTCACAAGGGAAATATTCAGAATCGGAATCAACGCGAGGCGAGGTGTCAATTCCACCCCCGGCAACATGCCGAAAACCGCCGGCAGCAGAATCACGAGGATCAGCGGCGAGAGATAACTCTGCGCCTCCTTGAAGCTCTTCGCGAAGAGCGAAATCGTCAGCAACAAGGCCGAGAAGAAAACCGCCACCGGCAACACCATGCCGAGTACACCCAACATCCCCAACGGATCAAGCGTGGGGAGCGTCACCATCGGCCCGGTGGCGGCACTCGCCGCTCCCATGGCCGTCGCCGAATTCGCCAGCAGCAAACCTCCGATCAAAAATGTCAGCCCCATGGAAAGCAGCGAAAAGATCACGGTCCCCAGCGATGCCGTGAGCACCATGAAGAACTTCCCCAACACGAGATCCACGCGCGCCACGGGTGTGCATAGAATCGTCTCCATCGTGCCGCGTTCCTTTTCGCCCGCCGTCAAATCCATCGCCGGATACATTGCACCGGTGAAGCAGAGCACAATGAACAGATACGGTATCAGCCCTCCAATTACGTTCCCACCCACCTTCTCCGGCGGAGCCACGTTCTCCGTCAGAAGGCCGAAGGGTTTCACCAGGGTCGCGGGCAGGCCATGCTGGGCAAGCCGCGAGGCGATCAGCTTCTCGCGATAGGCCTCGAAGAATCGGCGCAGTTCATTGACCGCGAACGATGACCGCATTTCACCATCGTAATTATAGATCCGCACGGCCGCAGGTTCGCCGCGCTCCAACGCCAGATCGAACCCCGGCGGGATCTCCACCGCTGCGCGCACAGCCTTGTCCGAGATCCGCTGCTTCCAATCCGTCGTTGTCAGTACCACCCGCAACCGGTCGTACCCCTTCAGGGCCTTCGACACCACCGGCGAATCCGCCCCGCCGACGATCATGACAGTCGGGGTGGAAGAACGCGCCTCCTGGAAAACCTTGAAGGAGACGAAGCCGAGCAGCGCGATGATCAACGGCATGACCACCGTAGGAATGACGATCATCGACAAGAGCGTGCGACGGTCCCGCAGCGTGTCGCGAAGCTCCTTGCGATAAATCGTGAGAATGTTCGCGCCGTTCATGGCAGGGCAACTCTCCGACGGCACGCGGGCTGTCGCCGCGGCCCACGCTCGAGTTTGAATAAAGACGTCATGATGATCGGGTCCGCGATGATTCGATGCCGGCTATAGAAGCCCGGTTCCGATTCGCGGCGGCAGGCCTTCGACCGGCTCTCCGCCAACCACCTTGACGAAGATTTCCTCCATCTCCTGCTCGGCGTGCCGGGCCCGCAACTCAGCGAGTGTGCCCTGCGCGAGAAGCCGGCCGCTGTGAATAATGCCAATCACGTCACACAGTTTCTCCACCTCACTCATCACATGAGTCGAATAAATCACGGTCTTGCCCTGCTTCCGGCATTCCCGCACGAAACGCACGATGGTCCGGGCTGCCATCACATCGAGACCGAGCGTGGGTTCATCAAAAATCATCACCGCGGGATCGTGCACCAGCGTGCGGGCGATCGACGTCTTCTGTTTCATCCCCGTCGAAAATTTGTCGCACCGGCGATCGAGGAAATCATGCATCGCGAGCTCGTCGGCCAGACGACTCGTCCGGGCTTTGATCACGGCCTCGGACAAACCGTACAGCTGCCCGAAATAGGCAATCGTTTCACGGGCGGTGAGACGTCCATACAACGCCGTACTTGCCGCGAGAAATCCAATGTTCGCGCGCACCTGTGACGGGTGCTGTACGATGTCATAGCCGGCCACAGTGGCGCTGCCCCGGGAAGGTTGCAGCAAAGTCGCGAGCATCCGGAGCGTAGTCGTCTTGCCGGCGCCGTTCGCACCCAGGAGGCCGTAGATTTGTCCCGGCGCCACCGCAAATGACACGTCCTCAACCGCATGAATTTCACCCCGCTTTTTATCGCGGAAGGTTTTGGTCAGGGCATGAACTGAGATCATCGCAGCGGAAGACAGACGAAGGCAGCGTGAAACGGGGAACCGCACAATCCAAGAGGAATGGACGTCGGCGCACGCCTGATCGGAATATTCCCACGTGGCGCGAGCAACACGCGATCCTCCTCAAGGCCCGCCAGCTTCAGGCCAAGCTCGACCCCACCGAGAAGAAACAAATCACCGCCGCCGTCTCCTGGAAAAACCCCGCCGCCGCCAAGGTCATCAAAAAAATCCCCAAGTCCGGGCGGGCACCATGGGGTCTGCCTGTTACAGGTTACGACACGAAAGAACTTGAGCGTCGGGCTTCGCCGCTTGAGTAACATGTAACAGGCAGACCCCATGCCCGCGACCCCCTTTTGGCTTTGCCTCTCGAAGCCGACGGGCCATGGCGCAATCCAAGTCCCGGACATCCCGCGATTCAAGCGCTGCGCCTATCCAAAATCAGGAGGCATCGGAGGAATCATTCGCGATTCGCGACATGACCCCGTCCGAAATCGCCCAAACAACGAGGTGATGTGCAGTCGCAACGCGTCGCACACGTCGTTCAGGCTCCACGCCTGGCTGATCTGGGCGTATATCATCGCCACCACATGGCTCCAGCAGCTGAAGGTCCGTTCCTTCAAGTCGACGCCGGTCTCGCGCGCAAGCTTAGCCACCAGATGCGTCGGAATGAGCTCGCAGAGCTGCCGCAACACTGTATAGTGACGGCGGTTCGGTTGTATCGTGCGTTTATTGTTCATCCCCTGCTTGATAGCAGGTCAAAGCGCGGCAACCGAACCATTTTTTTGTGCGCAAAAATTAGGAAAATCCCGAAATCCTATGGGATGGTAGTGAACTTGGAACGATTTCAACATCCAATGGGACGATGCCTCAAAAAATGGAATGAACTTATAAATTGTGGGCCGATTTTAATTAAATCTGGCCGCTCGCCCGGATTCACGTTCCCAGACATCCACCTCACAACTCCCGCGTTCATTCAAGGTCGCGCCCGGAAAACGGGATCACGATCGGAAGGAATTGCCTCCAGTGCTTGCGGCAGGCTCCGAAAAATGGACCGCCGTGTCGCGGGACTATTTCGCGGCAGGCTCAAGTCGCACTATATCGATGCGGTCAATTCGATCAATGAGACCCGGGGCGCGCCTCGGGGAAGGATTCGCGATTGTGGCGCTAATGACACCTTGAGAGTTCGGCTTGCCCTCCGACAACTGAGGTCAGCCGTTGGATGTTCTCGGCAAAACGTAGCCGCGAATTAAGTCTACGTTCGATCAGGATAGTTTCATCCTATAGGGAAGGTCGCCAACCGTAAAACCAAGGCCAGTCTTGGGCTTGTTTCTCGTTCAAGTTCGGACCCGGAAAAGCACTCTGCGCCATCAACAAACGTCCCCGAGCCTCGGGGTATTTATTGTCACTCCCATTGTCACTTTGACCACTTCATCAACATTAAGCCCCGTAACTCGCTAAAGTTACGGGGCTTCTAAATTGGCGTCCCCACGGGGATTCGAACCCCGGTTCTTACCGTGAAAGGGTAGTGTCCTAGGCCAGGCTAGACGATGGGGACTAGCGTTGGAGCCGGGCACGCTACGGCGCCACCCGGGGTGCGCAAGGTCAAATTTCAGGTTCGATTCACCTCCATCCGGGGAATGCGCCCACTTTGTTCGCGACCTTTGGCCGGGGCTCGCCCAAGAAAATCCCCGGCATGACGTTTTCCGAAATCTCCGCTGCGCTCCCGTCCCAAGCGATTACCCGCTTCGATGATCTGCCTTTCCCAAAAATCGCTTCCGGTAAGGTGCGCGAAATCTTCGACTTGGGCGACGCCCTCCTCCTCACCGCCAGCGATCGGCTCTCCGCCTTCGACGTGGTACTGCCCGACGGCATACCCGGCAAGGGCGCCATCCTGACCCAAATCAGCAACTGGTGGTTCAGCCAAACCACGGGCATCATCCAAAATCACCTGCTGCCCGACCAAACGGCCGAATTTTCCCGGCGCGGCATCCTCGATCGCGACCTCCAGCTCCGCAGCATGATCGTGCGCAAACTCAAAACCGTTCCGATCGAGTGCGTCGTCCGCGGCTATCTCGCCGGCAGCGGGTGGTCCTCGTATCAGAAAACCGGATCCGTCTGCGGGATCACGCTCCCGCCCGGTCTGCGTCAGGCCGACCGGCTCGCGGCGCCGCTGTTCACCCCCACCACCAAGGCCCCCAAGGGCGAACACGACGAGGCAATCACGGACGCGCAAGGGCTCGCGATCGTCGGACCTGAGCTCTATGCGAAACTCAAGGCCACCAGCCTCGCCTTGTACCAGTTTGGCCACGATCGGGCGGCGCGAGCCGGGATGATCCTGGCCGACACCAAGTTCGAATTCGGCACTGATCCGAACGGAAATCTCTGGCTCATCGACGAACTCCTGACCCCCGACTCATCGCGTTACTGGCCGGCGGAGCACTACGCCCCCAATCAATCACCGCCGAGTTACGATAAACAATTCGTCCGCGATCATCTTCTCGCGATTCGCTGGGACCAGAAACCGCCCGCGCCGCACTTGCCACCCGACGTGATTCGCGGGACGCAACAGAAGTACCTCGCGGCGCTGCAGAGCTTGCTGGGATCTTAGCTTAGGACAAAGGCCGCAAAGTCCGGAAAGCGGGTCGAGCATCCGTCGACTCCCAACCTCACCAAGCGTCCGTGCGGAAGGGCACCGCGGGCAGCCCGGCGCCGTTGTAGAGGTTGGCTTCGGGAGCGTTGCTCCACGCATAGCGCACCGCGATTGGTTCCCGCACGGCGGGTGCGGTGACAATCAGCGTGTCGCGATCAATTCGGCCGGATGCCGGATGAAACACGCGATCCGCCCCGGCGAGTTGCAACGACTGCACGGGTTTGTCCCGGGCGATCAGCCCGCTGCTCGCATGCGTGAAGCGCACGCGCCACGCGGCTCCTTCCCGAGCGGCGCTGGCGAAGCTCGGGCCGGTGTCGTCACCCACGATGTCGTACACCCGATTGCGCGCGAGTAGCGCCAGCCGGCGCCCGACTTCCTGCTTGTTCGTCGGGTGAATGTCTTTCGGATTACCGATGTCGATCGCGAGCGCTTGCCCCGTATTCGGCAGCTCCAGCGTTTGGGTCTGGGCTTCGCGAAGGAGGGCGTAACTTATCCCGTTCGCATCACCGGCGACGGCGAAGTTCGCGAGGTTGACCCAATAGAACGGCAAATCACCCTGCCCGAAATGTGACCGCCACGCGGTGATCATCGCACTAAACAGCGCGCGGTACTCCGACGCCCGGCTGGCGTTACTCTCACCCTGATACCATAGCGTTCCTCGGATCGCGTAGGGTAGCAGCGGATTGATCATGCCGTTGAACAGGCCGCGCGGCGTCCACGGATCGCCCGGCCCGCGAGGCGGACGCGGACGCGGGTTTTTCGCCAGAAACGCGTCGTGGGGCGCCTTGCCGCGCGCCTTGGCGGCGTCCTCGGCGCGGGTCCACCCGGCCAGCTGCGCATCGAACGCGAGCTTCTGTGCGGGAAATTCTGCAACCGTCTGCGTCCAGCGCTCGTCGACGACCCGGAACGCGGGATCACTGGCCAGCGCCGCCGGACTCATCCATGCCTCGACCGGAGTGCCACCCCAGCTGGAGTTAATGAGTCCGATGGGAACGCCCGTTTTCAGACGGATATCACGAGCAAAGAAATAACCGACGGCGGTGAACGTCGCCACGTTTTCCGCCGTCGCCGTTTGCCAGCCGCTGGTGGCGACCGCATCCGCGGGCGTTTCGGCCACGGTCTGCGTTATCTTGACGTGTCGAATTAATGGATACCGGGCGGCCGCGATTTCCTGCGCCGCGTTGTCCGCGCGGCTCACCTGCATCACCATGTTGGACTGTCCCGAGCAGAGCCAGACGTCGCCCACCAGAACGTCGCGCACCAAGACCGTGTTTTCACCCGATACGATCAGGTCACTTCCCGTCGCACTCACCGGAACGGGGTCGAGTAACACGAGCCATCGCCCATCGGCAGCGGTGGTCGCCTCCCGTCGCTGCGAACCGAAGCTCACGGTGACCTTTTCGCCTGGCTTGGCCTTGCCCCAAATCGGCAGGCTGCGGTCGCGTTGCAGGACCGCCCCGTCCGTAAACAGCGGAGCGAGCGTGACGTCCGCGCGAGCGTAGCCCGCAGCGAGAACCAAAACCCACAGGAGAGCAGTACGCACGATCGTCGTCATCGAGGAGCCACCCTACGCGGCCGGTGCGCTATTCCGAGCGAGAACCATGCAAACGCCGCCAGTAAGGCACAGACTGTTATCCGTCGGTCACGTCCACACTCCGCTCCGCCACCATTACGCCACGCCGCTGCGATTCGGCGCCATTCCGATTCGGTCGCACAGCGCTCGCCGAGGCATTTCCCCTCGGGTTCAACCCCAAGGGCAAGTTCGCGGTCTTGCCTGGGGGAGCGCGACGAACACAGTGAACGCATGCCCCACCGTCGTTTGCTCCTGGCCTTGTCGCTTGCTCTCGCCGCCGAGTCAGTCGCTGCGGAGCAAGAGGGATTCAATTACGATGAAGCCAAAGTTCCGGCGTATACCCTCCCCGATGCGCTGGTCTTGAACAACGGGACGCGCGTGACCGACGCGAACACGTGGCGTACGCAGCGCCGGCCCGAGTTACTCGAAGTATTTTCCCGCGAAGTCTACGGGCGCACGCCAGCGGGTCGGCCCGACACGATGCATTGGGCGGTCACCGCCGTGGATCCGGCTGCGCTCAGCGGACAGGCCGTGCGCAAAGAGGTGACGATCTGGTTTACCGAAAAGAAGGACGGCCCGAAAATGCACCTGCTCATTCACCAACCTCAGGCGCGCGGAGCAGAGAGAGCGCCGTGGCCGGCCTTCTTAGGCTATAATTATTACGGCAATAATAGCGTGCACCCCGATCCCACCATCACGCTTTCCACGGCGTGGATGCGGCCCAATGCGGCGCAGCGAATCGTGAACAACCGGGCCACCGAAGGTACCCGGGGTACACATACCGAACAGTGGTCCATCGAGACGGTCGTCGCGCGGGGTTATGCGAGTGTCACGATGTATTACGGGGACGTGGGTGAAGACCGCAGTGAAGGTCTCACCAAGGATGTAGCGGCCCTATTTGGCACGAGCCCGGTGGAAAACCGGCGACCCGATGAATGGGGCTCGATTGGCATCTGGGCCTGGGGCCTCAGCCGCGCGCTGGATTTTCTGGAAGCGGATCCCGACATCGATGGGCGCCGCGTGGCGGTGCTGGGCCATTCGCGGCTGGGCAAGGCGGCCTTGTGGGCGGGCGCGCAGGACGAGCGGTTCGCCCTCGTGATTTCCAACGAATCCGGCTGCGGCGGCGCCGCCCTGAGCCGGCGCCGATACGGCGAGACCGTGGCCCGCATCAACCGGTCGTTTCCCTTCTGGTTTGCGAAGAACTTCCGGGCTTACAGCGATCGCGAGGACACGCTCCCGATTGATCAACACCAACTCATCGCGCTCATCGCTCCCCGGGCGGTGCACGTGGCCAGCGCGGAAGAAGACAAGTGGGCCGACCCGCACGGGGAATTTCTCAGCGCCAGGCACGCGGAGCCGGTTTACGCGTTGTTTGGAAAAAAAGGCCTCGGCGTTTCCGCCCTGCCCGCCGTCAACCAGCCAGTCCCCGGCGATGCAATCGCGTACCATATCCGCGACGGCAAACACGATGTCACGGCCTTCGACTGGGCGCAGTATTTGAATTCTGCGGACAAGGTATTGAAGAAGTAAGTACGCGAAGGGCGGACCGGCGGTCAGCGCACTGTGCGCGTCATCCCGTCCTGCCGGACGCGCACACAGTCGTCCGACTCATCGAGTGTCTGCGGCGGCAACCTCCGCGCGCTCTACGTTATGCGAGCAGCTGGTTAACCACGTGCCCGTGCACATCGGTCAAACGGTAATCGCGCCCCTGAAAGCGATAGGTCAGCCGGGTGTGATCGAACCCGAAGAGATGCAGCAGCGTCGCGTGCAGGTCGTGCACGTGTACTGGATCTTTGGTTACGTTCCACGCGATGTCGTCGGTCTCGCCAACGACCTGGCCGCCCTTGATGCCGCCACCGGCGAGCCAGAGACTGAAGGCATTGGGATGATGGTCGCGCCCGGTCACGGCTTTGGAACCGGGACGGTTCTCGCCCAGCGCCGTGCGGCCAAATTCCGAACCGCACACAACCAGCGTATCCTCGAGCAAGCCGCGTTGCTTGAGATCCTTAATGAGCGCGGCGATCGGCTGATCTGCCATGGCACAGTTGTGCGGCAGCTGGGTGTTGATTCCGCTATGATGATCCCACGAAGCGTGGATCACCTGCACCACGCGCACGCCGCGCTCGACCAGGCGGCGAGCCATGAGGCAATTCCGCGCAAAGGTGCCGAAGAGGCCCGTGCCGCCGAGATTGGTACCTTCGAATTTCGGCTCCTGGCGATCGACGCCATACATGTCGAGGGTCGCTTGGGATTCACCGGAAAAGTCCATCAGTTCCGGAGCCGCGGTCTGCATGCGAAACGCGAGTTCATAGGCCGCGATGCGGCTCTCGATTTCCGGGTCGGCGACGTCTGCATGTCGCAGTGCATTGAGCTGCGAAACGCCTTCAATACTGCGTCGCTGCATCTCGGACGTAATCCGGGCCGGATTCTCCAGGTTCAGCACGGGCGTGCCGTCGTTTCGAAACATCACGCCCGAATACTTCGAGGGAAGAAACCCACTCGACCAACTCGCCGAGCCGCCGGGCACGCCGCGCCCCACCGCAATCAGGACCACGAACTCCGGCAGGTTTTTCGATTCGCTGCCCAGCCCGTAGCTCAACCACGAACCAATACTCGGGCGCCCCGAGATCGCCGAGCCGGTGTTCATCAGGAGCTGCCCCGGGACATGGTTGAACTGATCCGTGTGCATCGAGCGCACGAGACAGATATCATCGGCGATCGAACCAATATGCGGGATCAGATCCGACAACTCCATGCCGCACTGGCCGTGCCGCTTGAACGTTCGCGGCGTTCCCATGATCCGGGCGGACTCTTTGGCGAGAAACGCAAACCGCATGTTCGCCAGCATCGACTCCGGCAACGCCTGTCCGTCGAGCTGATTGAGCATCGGCTTGGGATCATATAGATCCATCTGGCTCGGTCCGCCCTCGAGGTAGATATAAATACAATTCTTCGCCTTGGGCTTATGGTGAGTTGGGCGCACGATGCCGCCGGCCGAGGTCGCGGCGAGCAAGTTGTCGCCATTCAACAACTGCATCAGCGCGAGGCCGCCGACGCCGCCGCAGGTCTGCATGAGAAATTGTCGTCGGTTGAGCATGAGATTTTGCGCGTTACTCGCGGGTGATAAATTCGTCGAGGTTCATGATGACGCGAGCCACGGCGATCATCGCCAACGTGCCATCCCCATTCGTCAGTTGAAGCTGATCTTGATAGAGTGAACGAAGCGCCTCGAGCTCCGGCGGTTTGGGCGGGCGGCCCATGCAGTGGGTGAAACCTTGCTGCAGTCGCTCCGCAATTTCGCCGGGTTGGGCCGCGAGTTGTTCGCCGAGCTTCGTGCTGCATTCGAAAAAGACCGGGTCGTTCAACAAGGTAAGGGCCTGCAGGGGCGAGTTGGAGCGTTCCCGCTGAAAGCACGCGACGCTGGTATCCGACGCATCAAACGTCAGCAGCATCGGATACGGCACATTGCGCCGCAAGTGCACGTACAAGCCGCGACGATACAGGTCTTCGCCTTTACTTTCCGGCCAGGTCCGGTTGCGACCAAACGCCAGGACGAATTCCGGCAGTGGCGGAAACACGCTCGGGCCGCCAATCTTGCGATTGAGCAATCCGCTTTGCGCAAGAAAAACGTCGCGCACCACCTCGGCCTCGAGGCGATGCCGGCTTTGCCGGGCGAGCAGCACATTGAGGGGATCGCGGTCCACCAGATCCGGCCGATTGACCGAGGCCTGCCGGTAGGTGGCCGAGGTCAGCATCAAGCGGAGCATCTGCTTGCGACTCCACCCCACCCGCACGAACTCGGTGGCCAGAAAATCGAGGAGCTCGGGATGCGAGGGCCGTTCCCCCTGCGCCCCGAAATTCTCCGGGGTAGTGACAAGTCCGCGGCCAAACAGGTTTTTCCAAAGATGATTGACCGTGACGCGAGCGGTGAGCGGATTTGCGGGATCCACCAGCCAGCGCGCCAGATCGAGTCGATCGGGTGTCTTGTCCCTGGCTTGGAACGGATGAAGTACGTCCAACGTTCCTGGATACACCCGTTCTCCGGGCTGCAGGTACTCGCCCCGGAGGTGAATGTGAGTCTTGCGTTCGTGGATCGCGAGAATTGCCGCCGTCGTTTTGGGAAACTCCGGTTGCCGGGCCGCATGGAGAAGAATCGGTTCGAAAAGCTTGATGCCGGGCTCGTCCGCGGTCTGGGCAAAATAGCGCGCGAGCGCGGCAACCTGTTTCGAAGTCCGTTTCTCGCGCGGCGTGTCAAGGGTGGCGACGATCTCATCCGGCACCGTGATCGGCGTGAGCGGCGTCGCGGCCGCGGTGACGGCGAGACGGAATCGACTCATCAAGCCCACGGTTCGATGCTCGAGTTCGAAAAAGAGTTTAGTGCCTTCCGGGAAATCCTGCGGTGCCTTCAGTTCGAAGAGGATAACGTGGGGTTTTTTCGTCTCCGGCCCGATGGTCCAGCCCGTGGTGTTGTCCCCATCAATCGCCTCAGCCGCGGGACCGCTTTTCGCGGCGAAGTCCGCCCGCGCCGAAGCCAGCTCCACCTTGTGGAGTTCGCCATTGGCAGTTTGCGCCATCACGGAAAACTCTCCGAGCGCGAAATCGCCCGCGCGGCTGCGGCCCACATTCATTCCCGGATCGGCCAGGGCTTCGAGTCGGATGCCCGTGACCACCTTCATCGTTACGGGTGCCTTGACGATATAGCGGGAACGCAAGGGATCCTTGGGGCCCGGCGTGATGGAATGATCGTCGTTGGCCGGGAAGATGCGCTCTTCGTCTTCCGTGATCACCGTCACCTCTTCCGGTACCAGGACCGTCCAGCGCTCCGGCGGCAGGGTGACGGTACCCTCCCACTCCGGCAGTTTCGTATCCAGTATGGTTGCGAGGTAAGCTTCGAGTGGAGACTCGAGTATGGCTCGCTCGTTTTCCCACGTGGCGCGTTTCTTATTATAGGCCGCGAGTTCCTCCGGACGAGGCGCAGGGAAATCACGCTCGGCGGTGTTATTGAAGAACGCGTAGAGCTGGAAGAATTCGCGATGGGTGATTTGATCGTATTTGTGCGTGTGACATTCCGCGCAGCCGACGGTGAGACCGAGCCAGACGGCGCCGGTGGTCGCGATGCGGTCAACCGCGGCCTTGGTACGGTCTAGCTCGAGGTCCGCGCCGGCCTCGTCGTTCTTCAAAGAATTGCGGTGAAACCC
>CAYVDZ010000027.1:0-5541 GCA_964450575.1 uncultured Opitutus sp. | reverse complement strand
CCCCGTGGCGATTTTCTGCTCGAGGGTCGCGTTGGGCAGGAGGTCGCCCGCGAGTTGCTCAATCGTGAATTGGTCGAAAGGGAGATCCCGGTTGATCGCATCAATCACCCAATCGCGGTACAGATAAGCATAAGGGCGAAGCGTGTCATTAAGGTACCCGCCGCTGTCGGCATAGCGCGCGAGGTCGAGCCAGTAGCGTCCCCAACGTTCGCCAAAATGCGGCGACGCCAGCAACTGGTCGACGACACGTTCATACGCGTCGGGACGCGGATCATCGACGAAGGCCTGAGCCTCGGTGGCGTCCGGGGGCAAACCGAGCAGATCGAAACTTAGACGGCGAAAAAGGGTGCGGCGATCGGCCGCCGGAGACGGTGCGAGTCGCTCCTTCTCCAGGCGGGCGCGGACGAAGTGATCGATCGGATTCTTCAGCTCGGGCGCGGCCTGAACCGCCGGAACGTCGGGGCGTTGCGGCACTTCATACGCCCAGTGTTTGCCCCACTTGGCGCCCTCGGTCACCCAGCGTTTGAGCAAAGCGACCTGGGTTTCCGTCAGCTTCTTCTTGGTGTCCGGCGGAGGCATTGCTTCATCCTCATGCGGGGAGAGGACGCGGAGGATGAGTTCGCTTTCGTCCGGCTTGCCGGGCACGACCACGGAGACTTCGTCCTTGGTGCGGAACACACCCTCGCGGGTATCAAGCCGCAGGTTTGCTTCCCGGGTACCCTCGTCAGGACCATGACAGTGAAAGCAATTCTGCGAAAGGATGGGCAGCACCTCGCGGCCGAAGTCCACCGGCGGCGTATCCGCCGCATGGAGACAGGTCAGAATCCCGGTGGACCAGAGCGACCTGAAAATCGCCCAACGCATGAACGCACGAGGTTTCATGGAAAGAGAGGGCGGGAAGGGCTCGAAATCATGGGGAGATCCAACGTGGGGGAGTCAGAAATCTAACTAATCGACGCCCCTTTGCGATCCGTTCCCGCGGTATTTCTTTTTCTCATCTGAAAATCCGGTGGCGGGCGATTCTTCCCGCGCTCCACCGGATCGGCCGACTGACGCCTCGGGAAGAATTCGGTCCCTGCAATTGCCAGATCGGAGCGGTTCCATTTTTGTCGTCGGCAGATCTCAAAAGGACCCCTTGACGCCAAGGGTGAAGGGGCGGCCGAACCGGCCGTGATAGAATTCACGTGCGTGCTCCGGCGTATTCGGGCCGTAAGCATCTTCTTTTTGAATTTCGTTCATCACGTTTCGCACGTTGGCGAAGAGCGACATCCGCTTCGTCAGCCGGAAATCGAGACTCACGTCGAGTTGCATGCGGGGCTGAGGGAAGCGAAAGGCATCGGGACCCATGTCGGGAAACGACACCGCCTTCTGCTCCCCGCGATAGTTCCATTTCGTAATCAAGGTGGCCCGCTTCACCGCGATGGTGAAACCCCAGTTCACCGATTCAGGAAGAAACCCGGTGAAGTCGGCAAGGTCGTGCCCGTCGAGCTTCAGCTTCGTCGCGTTCGCAAAAACAATCACCTGTTTACCCCATGATCCCAACGGCGACAAGGAATGACGAAAATTGACTTCGGCACCACGGACGCGGGCTGAACCGGAGTTGAATCGCGTCGTGACCCGCCAGCCCAGATACTGCTCGTCCAGTCCAAGCAGTTGCAGATCCTCAGCGGTTGCATCCTTCACATAGACCCCGAAGAAATCCGTCACATCCTTCAGAAACACGCCGCCGCTCAACACCCCGCCTTGATCGGTATAGTATTCCACCGAAAGATCATAATTGTCCGCTGTCCAAGGCTTCAGCCCGATGTTGCTGAAGGTGATGCGGCCTCTTGTTTCCTCCGGTTCCGAGTCCAGATCATCGTCCTGGTTGATCGTTGTATTGGGAATGATGTGACTGAAGTTCGGGCGGCCATACGTTTTCGCATATGCCACCCGCACCAGCAGTCGCTCAGTGGCATGGAAGTTCAAATGCAGGCTGGGATAATAGCCATGATAAGACCGCTCCGCGCGGGAGGCGCGCGCCTGGTAAATTAACGGAATTTCATCGAGCGAGCCTGCGACACCGGCTTCCGGCCTGCGAATGCGCGCACCGGCAGGCGTCCGTGCAAAGGTTCCGTTGGCATTACGAACAAAGACCGCATTCGGATCCTGCAGGGGGCCCACACCCTCCGAGGTGGTACGCTCGAAACGCACGCCCGTCACGGCACTCAGCCGATTGTTAAACCACCTGGCCTCGCCCTGAATATAGAGAGCAGAAACCGCCTCCTCGATATATTTTGAATTGAGCACATTATTGATCGCAGTCGTACGCTCCTGCGCGAGGGTCTGGGTGAAGAGAGCAGGATTGGCCTCGAATGCCTCCCACACCTTATGCGGTGAAATCCACGGGACATAGGGTTTGTCTTCGAACGAGCCGAGCTTTCGCTCTCCAAAATAGACATCCGACAGATATGGTGCCGCTGACCTCGAACCGTTCACACCATTATAGTTATAGGCGCGGCCATCCCAGCGCACGTCGTCGTTAGTGCGAATCCGGTGCATGCCTCCGACTTGAATGGCGGCCGGAAAAGGCAGCCAGTTCATCTGCCGGCGCAGATCCAGATCGGCGGACGTAATGGTTGACCGGACCGTGGTTCTGGGAACGCCCGAAGCGGTGCTGATGACATAATTATTGATATCGAAAACATCAACCGGCTGATTGGCATTATTGAACACCTGAAAATCAGCGATCTGGCCTCCGGAGATTCCGGTGTAATTCACGCGAACCGGCACCGCCAGACCGACCCCGACGGCGTTGAAGAATCCGCGATCCACGTCCCGGCGCCACGCCTTCGAATTTGAACGGCTGATGGCCGACAGGATTTTCCACGTTCCATCATCGAAACGATAACGGAGGTTGGCGGACTGACTGAGACCACTGTTTTTAGAGTGGCTGAACCCTTGCGTGACACTGCCCCGACCGGTCGCACCATTCACCTGTTCGGGGGTGTAGGAGAGGACGGTGCCGCCACCAATGCTCGATGTGCCCACATTGCCAACCGTGGGACTGAAACTCGAGTTCCAATTCAATTGATCATAGTACGTCACCATGGTCCCGAACGAGATCACTCCATGGGTCGAGGGACGCCAGTCGAGCTTGGCGGAAAGGGAATCCCGTTCGTAGGAACGCGAAACTTCAACATTCCGGTTTCTCCACAAGTACGGGTTGGCGGGGGTGGCGTTGGTGCCCGTGCCACTGGCGCGATAGTCTGTATACCAGGTGTCCGTTTCAAACGAAGTCGTGGAGTGCAGTCCCGTGATGACAAGGCCCAGATTCTTGCTGATCGGCAGGGTGTAGTCGAATCCAAGATCCGGATACCATTTCAGCGTTTTCTTATTGCTGGGCGCAGGAGTCTTATCGAAGGAAAAGCGCTGCTGGTTGGAGGAGATGCCGACTCGATATCTGAATTCGGCGGCACTGCGTTCAAAGGCGCTCTTACTGACGAGATTGATCGAACCGGACATGGTGTCGGCGGCCGTCGAAGGGAGGGGAACCTTGGTGACTTCAACGCGGGAGATACTGTTCACTCCGACACGCGATGGGGAGAAGTCCCGCTCGCCGCTGGCGTTGGCGCCCGCGAGCTGCACACCGTCGGAGGAGACGACCGACATGCTGCTCGGAAATCCGCGAATCAGCACGCCTTCCGTTTCGAGCGCGCCGTAGGCGGCTGCGACGCCTGGGAGAAAGCGCAGGAAGTCGCCCATGCTGCCTCCGAGTGGATCGCCGAGCGTTTCGGTTGAGATGACGTTCTTGATATTGGGCGCGAAGCGCTGCTCGTTGATCGCGATCGCCTCGATGTCCGTTTCCCGGGCAGAGGCGACGACATAGGAGCCCAGTTTGATGACATCAGACGTTGCACCGTAACGCGCGACATTGGTCATTTCCACGTTCTGCTCAACGCGCTGTCCGGCGGGCACGTTCACCGATACCTTTTGCTCATCCAGCCCCGTATAGAAAACTTCCACGACAATGGCTCCGCTTGGAACACCGGCCAGGCGATAGGAGCCGGATTCATCGGTGAAGGTGAGTAAATCCGTGCCCTGAATCGAAACCCGCGCGTTGTTCAGGTACTTCCCGGTGGCGATATTTTTCACGCGGCCGCTGACACTCCCGGATGATTGATTGGCGGACGCGCCGCCCCCCTCTGCGGCGGGGGCGGAATGGGTCGGGTTCAGCGATAGCGCGAGCCAGCCGAAGAGCAGAGCAACGGGATTTTTTCGTTTCATGGGGGTGGGGGTAGAATCGTCGGTCAATGCAGTGGCCTCCGGCTTTTCGGGCGGTCGCTGGCCTTCGGCCGCGCCGCCCGTCAGTCGTTTGGGGGGGCGGATTCCTTTCGCGGAACGGGGGCTCGACTCACTGCAAACGAACCCGAACCTTGATCGTACGCTGCTTTCAACTTTGTACCGGCCAGCAGGCGATCGATGGCATCGACGGGCGTAAAGGCGCCCTTCAAAGCGTTGGTCTTCGCCCCTTCAATCTGCTCCTCCGGATAAATGACCTGCGCACCCGACTGGGCGGAAAATGCCTTTAACGCGAGGACCACGTCACCTGCCGGGATATCAAAGGCCTTTTTCGCTGCGGCGCCTGCGGCTGAAGACGCTAAAGGAGCCGCCAGCAGGCCACCGATGACACTCACGAGTACCGCGACGACGGTTCGCCCATGGCGAACTAAGTCCATCGGAGCCGAGAGGGTGCTCATGGGTTCTTGGACGAACGAACCGCGCAACACCCCTACAACAAACTTAGGGAGATTCTATCGACGACGTCTTCCGCAGAGTGATAAAGTTTTCCGATCGCTCGGCGCTAATCCCAAAACTCGCTTCGAGCAAACGGACAAACGCGTCGGCCTGATCCGTCCGGAAATTCCCTCCGATCCGCAACGTATCCAGTTCCTGATCACCGATCACAATCTGTTGCCGATTCTGGCGGTTGAATTCGGCCACGGCGATGCTCAGCGGGGTTTTTCCAAACACGGCGACGCGCGGCTGCCACGAGAGGGAGCGCTCGATTTCTTCGGGACTGATCACGACGATCTGCGCAGGTTCAGCATTCTCGATGGTCGGAACCAACATTCGGTGTCCAGCGGTGAGCAACGGGGCCTCTGGTGGCGTAATGCGTTTCGAAAATTGCTCCGGCTTCCCCGAGCCAGCTTTCAAAGCGGACGGCGGCGGAGCGACCCGGACGCGACCCTCCGTCACCAAAACTTCCACTCCGGTAGGTGCGAGACGCACATTGAAAGCAGTGCCGACGGCGCTAACCGCCACGGTTTGCGCTTCCACCACGAACGGCCGCTGCGGATCCGGTGCGACGTGAAAGTGCGCTTCCCCGCGGGTCAACCGCACCCGGCGATCTGACGCGGAGTACTCGACCTCCACAATCGTATCCGCATTGAGTTCCACGCTTGAACCATCGACCAAGGTAACGCGTTCGTAGCCTCCGGGCGCGGTTTCGTACCGCCACGTGGATGACGTGAGGCTCGGGCGTATTGAAAAAAACATGAC
>CAYVDZ010000026.1:16226-17465 GCA_964450575.1 uncultured Opitutus sp. | reverse complement strand
ACCGGTGGTCTGCGCTTGAATGACGAACGGATTTTCCCAAGGCACATCAACGCCACCGGCCCCGGCATGACGCGCGAGCAGAGTTTGCGGAACATGACGCTGATGGCCGACTGGCAGGTGACGCCCAATTTAACGTTCAACCTCGCGCATAACTACCAACGCACGACGGCGAAAGTGACGCTCATGGTCGGCACGGACCCGACGCTGCGCGGCGATGCGAATCGTACCCTCGGCGTGAATGGGCCGTTGAATCCGTATGCAGGCCGGCTCTATTTCGACGGCAACTGGCGGGAGGACGTGCACGTTGGCGAAGCGACCGAGACGCGACTCACGGCTTCGTATTCGTTCGACACGAAATCGAAATGGTTCGGCCGGCACCGGGTGGCGGCGATGGTTTCGATGCAGGACCAGTTGGATGTGCGGGCGAATTCGTGGCTGGCCTTCGCAGGGCGGCCTTTCAACAACGTGCCGAATAATCCGAACAACCGGATCACCGTACGGAATTATATCACCGAGGGAGATTACGGCACCTATCGGGTGGGTGATCACCGCCGGTTGCCGAGGACGGTCACGTTTGGCGGTCAGGAATACGGGCTCGTCTTCGCGAACGAAGTGGGGGGGGCGAACAACAGCGGTGGGGAGCAGGAGGCGAAGTCGGTGCTGGGCGTGATCCAGAGCTATTTTGTCGATAACAAGCTCGTGACGACGTTCGGCTACCGGCAGGATCAAGTCGATGTGATCGAGCTTGGGTACTACAACGATCCGTTGAAAGGAGACATCGTGGACCGGGACCGAAGCAAATCGCAGACGACAAGCGCGACCGGTTACACCGGTACGGCGGGGCTGGTTTACCATGTGCGGCCGTGGGTTTCGTTCGTGGCAAACTACTCGACGAACCAGGGCGTGCCTTCGTTTGTGCGGAAAACGTTTCCCAACGGCTCGCTCGCCGCGCCCTCGAAGGGCACAGGCTCAGACTACGGGCTGAGCTTCGACCTCCTTAACGGTCGGGTGAACGCCAAGGTCGTTTACTTTACATCGTTCGAGAAGGGAAAGATTACCACCACTGGATTTGGCGGCGCGTCCGGGCGGAACAACCGTGTGTCCGACGCGCTCGCGAGCGCGCTGGTGGGGGCGGGCCGGCCGTATTCGGCGGCGGATTGGGCGCCAATTCAAGACGCGCTGAACCCGCCGGCGACAGCGGCCTCGCCGGGGCCTACGCCGATCCCGACCTGGTCGCCA
>CAYVDZ010000026.1:8072-16216 GCA_964450575.1 uncultured Opitutus sp. | reverse complement strand
GTCTTGAATTGGCGCCCAATCCGCCGGCGACAGCGGCATCGTCGGACTACGAGTCGGACGGATACGAAGCGCGCGTGACCGCAAACCTGACCCGGAACTGGCGACTGGTGGCGAATTATTCCTACACCGACACGCTGCGGACGAAGGTCGGCGACGAGGTTGCCGACTGGTACGGAATGAAGCGTGACGGAAACCGTCTGGTGCAGGGAGTGAGTCAGAACGCGACCGGGCAGTTCGTGGTCGATCCTTCGGCTTACGAGGCGAACGGCACCATCGCGAAATGGCTGGAGCTGGCCGCGCAGCATCCAGAGGCCAACGTGGGCACGCTCACGGCCTCGAACGGGCTGACGGTGGCGCAGGAGATTTTCAATGCTGTCGATGTGCTGAACGATGCGAAGGAAGAGAACGAGCAGCGCTGGGGCGTGCGGCCGCACAAAATCAGCCTGTATACGGCTTATGATTTCAAGGAGGGCCGGTTGCGCGGAATCACCACGGGTGGCGGCTGGCGCTGGCGCAGTGCCAATATCATCGGCCGCAATTCGTCCGGGGGCGAGCAGACCGGCAAGGCGCTCGTCGCGACGGACCTGATGATTGGCTATACGACGAAGCTTCCGCGGATGCCGGGTCGGTTTCGTTTCCAGATCAACGTGTACAATGTGCTCGATGATACGGACATCATCCCGGTGCGAATCGCATCCTCCGCATCGAACCCGGATGGCTTCCAGGTCCCGGGCGGCCGCGGGCTCGGGTACAGCCGGTACGATCTGGTTACGCCGCGCGAGTGGCGGTTCACGACGACGTACTCATTCTGAGGAAGCGAAAAGCGCTCGTTGGTAAAGAGCGGAAACCTGGTGAGGTTAAGGGCGTAAAATACTGAGTTTCGCTTCTCCGCCATAGTGCAGACGATGGTCGAAGTGGACGAGGGCGCCCGATCGGTTCCCGACGTTTGATGGTAGTTTATCCCTCTCTTATAATGAAATATCTGTTCGCTGTTTTTCTTTTTGCCACCGCGGTGGTCACCGGAGGTGCGGCTCAGAGCACGCGCCCGAATATTGTTCTGATGATGGCGGACGATCAAGGGTGGGGTGAGACCGCCTATAATGGTCATCCGCATCTGAAGACTCCTGTCCTTGACGAGATGGCGCGCACCGCACTGCTCTTGGACCGCTTCTATGCAGCCTCGCCGCTCTGCACGCCTACGCGGACGAGCGTGATGACGGGGCGGCATGCAAATCGGTCGGGCGCATTTTCACCCAATTGGTCGACCCGCCCGGAAGAAATCACGATCGCGCAGATCTTGAAACAAGCCGGGTATCGCACCGCGCATTTTGGCAAGTGGCACATTGGCGCAGTGAAAAAGGAATCACCGCTTAATCCGAACAAAATGGGCTTCGATGAATATCTGTCCCACGACAACTTCTTCGAGATGGATCCTCCGCTGAGCCGCAACGGCGCGCCGCCGGAGATCGTCCGCGGGGAAGGTTCGGAGTTGATCATCGATGAAGCCGTGTCGTTTGCGCGCAAGGTGCGGGCGGAAGACAAACCTTTCTTTATCGTGGTCCATTTCGGTTCACCGCATGATCCCTATTCCGGAAAGCGGGCGGATATTGCGACGTATGCGCATTTGCCGGCACCGATCAGTCACCGCTTCGCCGAGATCACCGCGATGGATCGCGCGATCGGCACGTTTCGCACGGCGCTGCGCGAACTCGGGGCGAGAGACAATACACTGCTCTGGTTCAACTCCGATAACGGCATCACGTGGGAAGGAATTCCGGCGGAGCAACGGAAGGATCTATATAACGGCGAATGGCGCGGAAAGAAAGGGGACCTCTTCGAAGGAGGTGTGCTGGTCCCCGGGATTATCGAATGGCCCGCGGTTATCCGCACTCCGCGGGTTTCGTCGGTGAGAACGGTGACGTCCGACATCTTGCCGACGGTGCTGGATCTGCTCGGGCTCAAACACCCGGCGCCTCAGCGTCCTTTGGATGGTATCAGTCTCAAGGCGCTGCTTGTCGGGGGCACGATGCAGGAGCGGCCTTCGCCGATTGGGTTTTGGAAGTACGCCTCGCAGGAGGAAAGCAAGAATCCCCGCTGGATCAGCGAGGAGCTGTCCCGCGGCACCACGCCGACCACTCGCAATCCGGGAATTATGTTCCAGAACTATCGGCATCCGGTGGCCAAAACGCGTGACTTCGGGGGCGAAGCGGCATGGACGGAGAACCGCTATAAACTTCTGATCGCCGGAGCCGGTCGCCGCGCGGGCGGTGAGCCCCGGGCGGAGCTGTATGATTTGATTGCGGATCCCAAGGAGACGACCGACCTTGCCGCGCAGCAGCCGGAGCGCGTACAGCGGATGTTGGAGCAGCTGCATGCGTGGCAGCGTTCCGTTGAACTCAGTCTAAGTGGCGCGGATTATTGAAAGCGTTTCGTACTCTGGCCTCCTTTCCTTTTCCATGAACGAACAAAGTCCCACCTCAACGTTTTCGCCGGATCGGCGGATGTTTTTCAAAAACAGTGCCTTGCTTGCCGCCAGCTTGGGATTGCCCGGATTGGCCGGAGCCGCCGACGCCGGGAAGGCCAGAAAGGGTGGGAAGAAGGCGGCCGAGGAGCCGGCGACTCCGCCGCCTACGCCCAGCACGGATTTGCGGGTGGCGTGTATTGGTATCGGTGGGAAAGGTCGAAGCGACATTGCCGACCTTGCAAACTACGCGCACATCGTCGCGTTCGCCGATGTTGATATGAGTCCGGGTAGCCGGTCGGCCCAGACCTTGCGGAATTTCCCAAACGTCCCGCGATTCACCGATTATCGTAAAATGTTCGAGCAGATGGGCAGTCAGTTTGACGCGGTTACCATCTCGACTCCGGACCATTCACATTATCCAACCGCGATGCTGGCGATGATGCACGGCAAACATGTCTTCGTCCAGAAACCGATGGCGAATACCATTTGGGAATGCCGGCAGATGTTACTCGCGTCGCGGAAATATAAAGTCGTAACGCAAATGGGGATACAGGGACACACGTTTGAGGGACAGCGACTGCTCAAGGAATGGGTTGAGGCGGGCGCCATCGGGGATGTCCACCAGGTTAGGTACTGGACCAACCGGCCGATCTGGCCTCAAGGAGCCGGGTTGCAATGGGAAGCGGGCGAGGTGCCGTCGGGGGTGAATTGGGACGTGTGGCAGGGGACGGTGACGCCGGAGCGTCCGTTCAGCAAAGATCTCCATCCGTTCAAGTGGCGCGGCGCGTGGGACTATGGTTGTGGTGCGCTTGGCGATATTGGTTGTCACTTGTTTGATGCGGCTTTTTGGGCGCTGGATCTCGATGTGCCGAGCATTGTGACGGCGGAAGCGATGACGCCTTTTGACGAGAATGTTGCGCCGACGCAGTCCGTCATTCGCTACAAGTTCACGACTGCTCAAGGGCGCAAGCTGCGCACGCCAGTCGAGTTTTTATGGTCGGATGGCAGCTTGATGCCGCCGCTGCCCGTGGAGCTCGACGCCGGGCGCACGCTCGATGCCACCATGGGGCAGTTGATCTTCGGTTCAAAGGGGCAGATCTACTCGCCGAGCGGCTATTGCGAGACCTTGCGACTTCTGCCCGAGGCCGCGATGCAGGCCTTCGCACCCAAGCGTCCGCCGAAGAAGTATCCCCGCGTGCCGGCTGGTCCCATCAAAGAGTGGGTCGACGCCATCATCAACAAGACGCAACCCGGGGCGAACTTTGAATACGCGGCGAAACTCACCGAGGTAGTGTTGCTCGGCAATCTCGCGATCCGCCTGGGGCGTCCGATCGAGTGGGATTCGAAGAACCTCAAGGTGAAGGGCGCGCCCGAAGCCGACCGGTTGATTAAACGCGAATATCGCGCCGGCTGGGAGATGCCGGAGCTGGACGCGTGAGGCCGTACGCCAACGGGGGGCGGTGCCGATAACAGCTTCAGTCGAGACTATATAAACCTAAATTCAGCAGTTTATTTTAACCACAGATTACACCGATGAGCACGGATACAGACGTTCGCCCGCCGCCGACAATTTATTTTTTTATGACTGTCACCGCGCGCGCGAACAGTAGGTTCTGATCCCATGCACGTTCGACGTCCGTCTGTTTTCTGTCGGTTTCAACCGGTCCGGCGTTGGGCCTTCTACGCCGTGATCGCCGGTTTGATGGCGTTCGCGGGCATCACGCGGATGGACGCGGCGGCTGAAGTGATCGTGTATAAGAAAGTCGGAGACACGGAACTGAAGCTCCTGGTGGAGAAACCGGCGGGTTGGAGTGCCGGCGATCGGCGTCCGGCGATCGTGTTCTTCTTCGGTGGCGGTTGGGTGGGCGGCAACCCGGAACAGTTTCGGAAACAGAGCGAGCATCTGGCCTCGCGCGGCATGGTCGGCATTCGCGTGCAGTATCGCGTGATCCCGAAAGGCGACAAAGGGCCGCCGCTCGACGCCTGCGCCGATGCGAAGTCGGCGATGCGCTATGTCCGCGCCCACGCGGCGGAGCTCGGGATCGATCCGGCGCGGATCGCGGCGGCCGGCGGCTCCGCGGGCGGACACCTCGCCGCCTTTGCGACGCTGGTGCCCGGGCTCGACGACCCCAAGGATGACCTCAAGGTCTCGCCGAAAGGCAATGCTCTCGTGCTCTTCAATCCCGTGTTCAACAACGGTCCGGGCGAGTGGGGCCACGAGCGACTCGGCAATCGCTATCGGGAGTTTTCGCCGGCGCACCACGTGACGAAGGATGCGCCGCCGGCGATCGTGTTTCTCGGCGATAACGACGCCCTGATTCCGGTGCGCGTGCTCGAGGACTTCGAGGCGAAGATGAAAGCCGTGAACGTGCGTTGCGACACCCGGGTCTTTCCTGGCGCGGCCCACGGCTTTTTCAATAAGGATGTCGAAGGCATCCCCGGCTTTTCCGCAACGCTCGCTGAGACCGATCGCTTTCTGACGTCGCTCGGCTGGCTGGAGAAGCCGGTTGCGAAGACCGGCGCACCGTGCCCGAACGTGGTGACGGAATTCTTGATGCGGATTGGACCTTTCAATTTTGTCCCTTCGGCTTTCAATCGATCCTCTAGGAATCGGGCCGGGTTTTTATTCGCCTGATTGTTTTTCAAGCCCCTTCGATCCCTCGACTCCCCATGAATTCCACCTTGCTCACCCGTCGTACGTTTCTCACCGAAGTCACCGCTGCGGGTGCAGCGCTGGCGCTCGCGCCTCGGCTGGCGGCGGCTACGGGGCCGGCGCCGGAATTTCGTAGTACCTGGCAAGTGATGCCTGACCGGCCTTGGGCCGGGGCGGAATACTGGACCAATCCGATGCAGGATTGGCGGGTCGCGGGTGGGCGAATCGAATGCATCAAGGCGGCGCCTGCGCGCAACGTGCATGTCTTGACCCGGGCGTTGGTGGCGGGGCCCGGCACCCTCACCATGAGCGTGCGGCTGGGGCGGGTCGGCGACGGCGCGCTGTCCGCCGGCAAGGCGGCGGCGGGTTTTTCCATTGGGGTGCAGGGGCCGCTGGAGGAGTACCGCAACAATCTCATTTTCGGGAATGGTCTCGAGCTCGGCCTTCGGGCTCCGGGCGAGCTTTTCATCGGCCGCGGTGCGCAAGCCACGACCGCGCCGGTGGCGCTGGCTGATCTTACGAGTGTGGAGCTTCGCGTGGCATTGGAGAGCCCGACGGATGGTGGTCCGGCCAAGCTTAAGCTCTCCGCGCACGATCCTGCCAATGGCCGCTTGTTGGGGGAGATGGAGCGGACGAATCTTCCGTCCGCTCCCTTGGTGGGGAATCTGGCGCTGGGTGCGAATTTTGGAAACGCGGCGGCGGGTCCCGCGGCCCCAAAGAAAGGCCCATCGATCGAGACCGACCGTTGGTGGTTTGCCGACTGGCGCATCGCGGGATCCAAGGTGGCGGCGCACTCTGAGCGGGCGTTTGGCCCGTTGTTCTTTAATCAGTATACCCTGCACGCCCGGACTTTGAAGATGACCGTGCAGCTGCCGCCACTGGGAGCGCGAGACGACACGCGGGTGCGCTTGCAAACCCAGCGGGGGAACACCTGGACGACGGTGGCCGAGGCGGAAATCAATCGTGCCGCCCGGACGGCCACGTTCCGGGTCGAGCGTTGGGACGACTCTCTGGATATACCCTACCGGATCGCCTATACGTTGCGCACCACGGACGGCGCCACGACGGAGCACGTCCTTGAAGGTATGATACGCCGCGATCCCGCGGATCAACGCGTGCTCACGGTGGCGGATATCTCCTGCAACGCCCATTACGCGTTTCCCAATACAGCCTGTTCGGCGAACGTAGCGAAGCTTAATCCCGATCTCGTCGCGTTCACTGGGGATCAATATTACGAATCGACTGGCGGTTATGGGGTCGATCGCAGCGGCGGGGATGCCTCGCTCATCGACGTATTGCGGAAGTGGGTCATGCATGGATGGACCTGGCGTGATCTCCTGCGGGATCGTCCGAGTATTTCGATTCCCGACGACCACGATGTTTATCATGGGAATCTCTGGGGTGAGGGCGGCGTCGCCGCTCCCGGCCAGGACGGTGCGGCTGAGTCCAAGGGTGGCTATAAGATGACGGCGGATTTCGTCAATGCGGTGCATCGGATGCAGACTTCGCATCATCCTGATTCGCCGGCGCAGCCGGGTAAGCAGGGGATCACGGGTTATTATGGTCCGCTCACGTGTGGCCGCGTGAGTTTCGCGATTCTCGCCGACCGCCAATATAAATCGGCTCCGGATGGAAAAGTGCCGCCGACGAACACGGGGCGGGCTGACCATGTGCGGGATCCAAACTTCGATCCGAAGTCGGCTGATCTTCCCGGGCTCGAACTCCTCGGTGAGCCGCAGCTCGATTTCGTCCGTAGTTGGGGTCGCGATTGGCAGGGCGCCGACATGAAGGCCGCGATCTCGCAGACGATCTTCACGGCGATGGCGACGCACCACGGACGTCAGGACGATTACCTGCGGGCGGATTATGATACCAACGCGTGGCCGCAAACCGCGCGGAATGCGGCGGTGCGTGAGTTGCGCCGGGTCTTTGCATTTCATATAGCGGGTGATCAACATTTGCCGGCGGTCGTGCACTATGGCGTGGATACGCATCGTGACGGGGTGGTGGCGTTTGCGTCGCCGGCGGTGAATAACCTCTATTCGCGTCGTTTCAAACCGGATGACACGGGCAAAGTGTTGGGCGATTTCCGTGATAGTTTTGGACATCCGTTGACCGTTCTCGCGTGCGCGAATCCGAAGGAGACTTTCCGACCGGGCGTGTTGGAAGCCGAGATGGACAAGTCCGCGGGCTACGGCGTCGTCCGCTTCGACAAAGTGGCGCGCACGATCACAGTGGAGTGCTGGCCTTTGCTCGCGGATCCCACCCAACGCGGCACGCAGTTTCCTGGCTGGCCGGTGGTCGTGTCCCAGCTCGACAACTACGGGCGCAAGGTCACGGCCCAGCTCCCGAAACTGGAGATCCGCGGCATGGCCCGTCCAGTGCTCGAGTTGGTCGAGGAGGCAACGGGCGAAACCCTTTATAGGCTGCGGCTGCCGTCGCTCACCTGGACTCCTCCGGTCTTTGCTCCGGGTGCTTATACTGTGCGCGTGACGGAACCGGAAACAGGTAAGCGTTTCGAGCGGCGGGGCGTTAATGCCAAGGCGAACAACGCCGAGACCCTGCGGGTCGACGCGTGAAGGCCTTGCGTTAATGGTGGAACCCTGGGGGCACGTGATCTGGCCGGTGTCCGAAAAACCCGTTGATTCAATCTAGCGGATTACGCCGCGCGATCTCGAGCTGGGTGGAGACGCGAGTCTGGGCGGCATGAGCGCGTCGGGCGACGTTGAGTTCTTCGAGTAATGTCTGCCGTTGGGCCACACCGAGATTAAGTTTGCCAGCAGCGAAGTGCGAGCGCGGTCGCGTCCTCATTATTCAGCACGGCGATGCGCATTTCGTCCGGAAGGTCCGGGGCACGTTTAATCAGTTGGGTTAGGGTCTCACGGAGATTTCGATCGGCGAAGGTCGTCCATGTTCGTTTTCAGAGGGGGGGCCGGGTAAAAAAACGGGGCGCCGACGGCAGACGGCGGGAGCACAGCGACCGCACCGTACGCTGCGATCCAAAGCTCCGGCTGTGTAGATCCTGGC
>CAYVDZ010000026.1:0-8062 GCA_964450575.1 uncultured Opitutus sp. | reverse complement strand
GGGGAGATGGCGGTTCGCCGGGTCGGGGCTCGCGGACCGCGCAAGTTATGCGTGAGAAATCGCAACCTCCGGCTAGGTAAACCACTCGTCATTCGACGACCATCAATCAGTCTTAGGGGCAGATGTGATGTTTTCCCCAACGCAATTGAGGTTGCCCTTATCTTGATGAAAAAGGTTTCGCGTCACGCCCGGGCGAGCGCAGCGCCGAAGAAGCCGGTGCGGCCTTTGGTATCCCTCCTCGCCGGCGTCGAACAGGCGAAGTTGGCGGCGCTTAAACGGAACCTCGCGGAGAGCCAGAAGTGTCGTGACCATCTGGCGGTGATGGTGCAATCGGCGATGGACGCGATCATCAGCGTGGATCGGAACCGGCGCATTGCGTTGTTCAATCCTGCTGCCGAAGAAATGTTTGGAGTGAAGGCGGCGGCAATGGTAGGACAGCCGTTTGATCTCCTGGTGGCGTTGCCGCGACACCGCGGGCACGTTGCAAAGGGCCGGAGGGTTGGTGGACGGGAGATAAAGGAGCCGCGGACGGGCGATGTTCAGTTATTAACCGCGAAACGACCTGATGGCAGGGAGTTTCCGGTGGAGGCAGTCATCACGCCGTCCGGCGGTGCAGCCCGGCGGGCCATGACGGTCGTCTTGCGCGACGTCAGTCAGCGGCTTCGTGAGGTGGAAGGGTTTCTTGAAAACGAGAAGGTTTTCCTGGATTTTTTCACTGCCGCCCCGCTTGGTTTGATGTGGGTGCGGCCAGATGGTTGTGTCGAGCGCGTTAATGAATCCCAATTGGAGATATTGGGACGACCGAGCCAGGAGGTGCTCAACCGTCCGGTCGCCAACTTTCATGGCGAACCGGCGGTGATCGGGGATGTGTTGGCCAAGGTGGCGAAGGGGCAAACAGTAAGGAACTGCCATACGCGCGTCGTGCGAAAAGATGGTTCGATCCGGTACGTATTGGTGGACGCGAATGGGCTGTGGAAATCGGGACGTTTGGTCTACTCGCGTTGGTTTGTTCGTGACGTCACGCGGCGGAGTGAGTTGGAGCGTGAGATCCTTGCGATTGCCGAGCGCGAGCGGGAGCGAATTGGGCAGGAACTCCATGATGATCTGTGTCAGCAATTGACGGCGATCGAGTACAGGAGCGAAACGGCGGCGACCGCGCTCGAGATCGCCCAACCTAAAGCAGCTCAAGCCGTGCACGAAATTGCCCAGTCCTTGCGACGTGCGATTGAGCACGCCCGGGAGTTGGCGCGTGGCTTGTCGCCCCGGGCAGTTATGGGGAACGGCGGACTGGCGGTCGCTTTGCAGGATCTAGCCGAGCGGACCGGAAAGATTTTCCGCCGCGACTGCCGTTTTCGTTGTACGACACCGGTGCGGATGGAGGACCAAGCGACCAGCATTCATCTCTTCCGAATTGCCCAGGAAGCGATTGGCAATGCGATCAAACATGGCAAGGCCAGCCGCATTGATATCCAGCTGGCGGTGCTCGGAAATGATCTTGTACTTGGCGTCCATGACAACGGTTGCGGGTTGCCGGAGCAGCCCAAGCGGGGCCGGGGAATGGGGCTGCGCATTATGCAATATCGTGCAGGCGCGATCAACGGATCGATCGTCGTGCAACGTGAGGCGGTCGGAGGCACGGCGGTCGTTTGCACCGTGAAAGAGGCGTTTTACCCTAACATTCATGAAGGTGAGGGTTGATGCCTAGATCGAGTCCACCACCTCAGCGATCCGTCGTTCTAGTCGCGTTTGTAACGATCTGTCTTTTTAAGTTATATCAAATCTAAGGTTGTATGAAGCTTGAATCTCAAGGTTCCGCGGCGACGAAACCGAAAAGGATCCTGGTCCTGGATGATCATCCCATGACTCGCCGCGGGGTGGCGGAGCTGATAGGTCATCAGCCGGGTTTGGCGGTGAGCGCGGAGGTCGGAACTGCGAAGGCGGCATTGGTGGCCGTGGAAACCGATCCACCCGACCTCGTATTGTGCGACCTCTCCCTGGCGGAACGGAGTGGATTGGAGCTGATTAAGGATCTGCACGTGCTCCATCCCGAGGTGCCGGTGCTGGTTTTCTCAATGCATTACGAAAGCCTCTACGCGGAGCGAGTCCTCCGGGCTGGAGCGCGTGGCTATATCATGAAGAGCGAAGGCGGCACCAAGCTCGTGGATGCCATTCGTCAGGTGCTCGATGGGGGAGTCTACCTGAGTCAAGTGATGCGCGACCGGGCAGTTTACCGGTTTGCTCGCGGGCCCGCGGCGATCAAGGGAGACAACACCGCCGCGTTGAGCGACCGGGAATTGGAGGTTTTCGAGCTGATCGGGCAGGGGATCGGCACGCGGCAGATCGCCAGTCGGCTTCATGTTAGTTCAAGCACGGTGGAAACCCATCAGGCGCACATCAAAGAAAAGCTCAGCCTGAAGAGCGCGCCGGAACTTGTCCGGGCCGCGGTGGAATGGTTTGGGAACCGGAGTGCGTAGGATGTCGGATTCGGAGGTCGGGGTGGTTACGGTCGGGACCCGTGCTACGCGAGTCGCCGCCGTCTGGGTACGCAGGGGTTCCATCGATCATGCTCTTGGGCCTGTGAACCGGAAGAGAGGCGGGTGGTGGGCATGACGGATGCAGAGAGGGCCAATACCCTGAGCGGATCGGTGGCTGGGGCTTTGACCTCGTATCGTGGATTCCACGATGCGGAGTTCAGATCGGTGACGATTCCGCGGTGACGGCTTTCATCGTATGCTAGGCAGCATGATGCTCCAGATTCTTAACGAAAACCTTGTTCACGCGCCGCGGAGGTCCGAAGCGGGCAAGCGACGAACGTTTGGCCGCCAAGGGCGTGCTCAGACAAAGGCGCAGCATGAGGCTGCGTTGATTGCAGTGCTTGCTCGATCGGCGTGGGTGAACGAAGGGCGCAGACCTGGTTGCGAATCGGAGTACTTTGCGGAAGTCGCGGCGCAGTTTCGTGCGACCCGAGCTCTCCTCGAACGGGAGTGCAAGGTCCGACTGTCCGCCGCTCCCCTTTTCCAATGATATCCGTCGTCCAGAGCAACGCTGGTGACGCGCAAACGGAGATCGTCCCACGGGAGGCACAGCAGAACCATTTACTGGTGGAGCGTCTGCGGCGGTCCGCCGTCTTTCGGGACTACCGGCGGGCGTTTGAGACCAGCATTGGCCTGCCTCTCGAGTTACACGCTCCGGGAACGTTCGGGTTGGTCCACCGGGGGTCTCGGCGGGAGAATCCCTTCTGTGCCCTTATGTCCGGGAGCAATAAATCCTGTTCCGGTTGCTTGGAGTTGCAGCGCCGCGTACGAGAGCATGCCGTGCTCCAAGCGGGAACCCTGACTTGCTTTGCCGGCCTGAGTGAGTCGGCCGTGCCGGTGCGCGTTGGCGATAAGGTGGTGGCGTATTTACATGTGGGCCAGGTGTTGCTGCACAAACCGTCCGAGGCGGAATTTGATCGGACCGTGCAGCAGTTGAGGGAATGGAATGCCAAAGTGGACCTCGCCCGAGCCCGTGACACCTATTTTTGCACGCGGGTGGTGGAGCGAAAGCATTACGATGCTCTGCTCCGAATGATCACGATTTTCGCCCAACAGCTTTCGATGGTGAGCAACCAGCTTGTGATGACGTCGGAGCAACCGGATTCCCCGGTAATCCTGAAAGCGAAACGTTATATCGCCGAACACGTGGATCAGGAACTCACGCTCGGCCAGGTTGCCCGGGCGGTGAACACGAGCACGTTCTACTTTTGCAAGTTGTTCCGGAGGGCTACGGGGCTGCACTTCCTCGATTATGTCGCGCGGGCGCGCGTGGAAAAGGTCAAAACGTCCCTCCTGAACTCACACACCCGGATCAGCGAAGCGGCCTACGGGGCCGGGTTCCAATCGCTCTCGCAGTTTAATCGGGTGTTCAAGCGGATCGTAGGCAAACAGCCGCGCGCGTGGCGGGAAAAGCTTCCGCAGTAGGCCGGCCGACTCGATTGCGGAGCAGGGCATTTCGGACACGGGGTCCGAAGCTGCTGGTCTGCGTTTTCAGCCGTAAGAACGTATATTCCCATTTTTCACATCATCGGGTACTGTTCGTAGAGCGGTTGGAGTTCCCGATATTGGGGCTGCAGAAAAGCGATGAGATTGATGAGTTGGTCGACCGTCATGATCTCATTCACCGACGGCATGGGCGACTCCTTCGAGGGAGGATCGGGCCGCGTAATCATTTTCTCCGAGATGCTTTGGGACGGGTGGATAATGGCCGTCACGAGCCGTCCATAGGTCCGTACTTGCGCCACTTCTCCCCCGAGGACGACGATTTTTTCCGGTGGCTGAGTCGGTGGAGGCAGATCTGCAATGCCATCGACGCGATGACACGTATAGCATTTCAAATCGATGAAAGCCTGCTTGCCCATCGCGGGATTGCCCGTGGGAAGCTGGAACCCACGCCCTGAAGTCGCGGCGGGTCGGCACCCGCTCAACGCCAGCGCTGCACAGCCGCCCATGAGTGCCCAAAGGCCAATCCGGGAAGCGGGACGGCGGTCGTTGGCCGGGTGGAGGGATCGTTCGTTTTTCATGGCTGATCCTTGGTCATTAAGGTTGATGGCGGACACGCGGGTTTAAGTCCGTCTGTCGTAAAGGCCCGGTAATCGCCAGGGGACGGCCTTTATGAGCTGAATATACGCTTTTGCCCCGGCCGCGTCTCCGCAATTATTGGCGTCCAGTGGGCAGCAATTGCAGCGCGACTGCCGGGAGCAGATTGCGAATCACCGCGGCCGAGGCGAACCGAGGGACGAAGACACTTTGCCTTTTCGCAAGCGGGCCAGCCCGATGGCGGCGCCGGCCACGCGGTTCGTCCCAGTCGAGAAATCGACCGCCGCGATGACAGTTTTCATCGGGCCGGAAACGGGAAATTATTTTAGAGAGGTATCGCCCTGGGGGGGGCGGAGTGGATGGACGCCGGCCTCTCCCGCGCCGGGTAAGACGAGTTTCACCCGCATTCGTGCAAGGCGTTGGAGGTTCTGCCATTCTTCACGAAGGGGCCACCAGTCATAGAGATAAATTTGAATGGGCCGCCACATGGCGACCCACCCGGCGATAATGAACCCCTCGCTGACGATCCCGGCCGCGGTGTTGTCTGCGAGGCGACCGGCCAGTCCGCTTGCGACCAGGCACACGGCGAGAAAGATCAGTCCGATCGAAAGGCTCACGTGTCCATGGCGCAATAGAAGGCGGAATTCCCGTTGTTTGATCTCAGCGCGCGCGGCGAAGTAATGTTGGACGGCACTCTCAACTTCGCCGGCACTTTTCGGCTCGGGCTCCGCCGACAAGTGAATTGTCAATTCGATGCGGGGATTGCGGGGCAGCTCGCGTGACCAGCTGACAATAAATTCCTCGGCATCGTGATCCAGATCGCGATCGAGGAAGGGCGATGGATCCATCGAGTTGAACAACTGCGAGAGGTCGCGCAGTTTTAAGTTGATGCGGGCGGGATGATGACTGGTGGTCACGAGGACAAAGGAGTACACTTATATATTCGAGAAGGTAAAGCGGCAGTTGAAAACGAGACGAGGTGAACTCGCGCTCGGCGGAGTTTCGGCATCCTTGGTGGGGCGCGCAAGGCTCGCGCCAAGCTTGCCGGTTCGGATATGATCAGGTCGCTGTCGGGAGAAAAAAATTAAACACCGTGAGGATTGCTATCATCTCTTCATAGCAAGGTTAAGCCGGACTCAGCGCAACGCGATGATTGCGGAGGTGGGTGCGAAACTTTTTTTATTATCGTGAATCCTCCGAAGTGATGGCGATACGCGGTGCCGGAACCGGGCGTGAGAAGAAAGGAAAGAGGCAACGTGTTGCTGTTGCTGCTGCTCGCGACGACAAAATTCTCCGGCCCTCACCCGCATTGCACCAAGCCCCATCGTCCCGGATCGACCAGTTTCATGTCGCATATGCGACATGAAACTGGTCGATCCGAAAACGATCCTGGTCGAGGCTTTTTTCCGGTATCCCGTCTCCTCAAGCCTGTGGAGGGCGAGGCGTGCGTTTCGCGTCTTGGCCTGAGTCAGTTGACCACCGCCTCCGACGCGTTCTGCGCGGCAGCGGTACGATCAGCGATTGCGCACGGATCGATTCGTAAATCGTAGAGCGGCTGAGTGCAGGCTGTTGGCTCAAGACGTCGGCGAGGTGGTGCCGCTCCCGTCTGATTGCGTATCCGGGAATGAAAAGTGCAGCCCGTGCGCCGCGGCTCCTCTGCACGCTCGAATTACGCGCTGTGTGATCGGCCGGATTGCGGCTTCCTTGCTCGACCGAATTGTGTGCGGCTTTGTTTGTTCGACCAAAACGATGTCGCATATGCGACATCGTTTTGGTCGGTCGTGGTGGGCCACGAGGCGGCAAGATCACTGGATCGAACTTAACCGATCAGGATCACTCTTGATCAGACTGGAGTCGATCGCTCCAGGGAATGGTGTCTCCAGCAGGCTGTTGAAAACGGCCGCAGTTATTGGCCGCACTTACTTCAGTCGTCGGCCGCGAATTTGCCCCGACTTTTTTCCGTTAATCGGGACGGCTCAATTCCACGCAGCTCGCCGCGAGGATGGATGCCGCCCGCTGTTATTGGGGCGAAGCCCCTTTCTGTGATACCTCGGAGCTTGCCCCGGGGAGGGTTCATTTTAAAAAAACTATTCCAGGTATGCATTTCATGCCCCTATACCCGATTGTTTTTCCCCGCGGGAGATTCGCGTCCACGGTCGGCGCGGATTCCGAGTCGTTGAGTGACGAAATGACCGTAAGAGGCATCCATGAACGTCTGTTGCGCCGCTCCGATGGCGTTCTGATTTTTCATTCCGGGAGTCACGTGCATACCTAGCAGCCCGTCGGACTTAGGCTGCCCAAGGCGTCTATAGCAGCATATATGACTTCAGATTCGGATTGAATTGAGACTATCGCCTTACAGGCGGTGCTCTATTGAGACTGGGGCCTAAGTCCGACAGGCTCCTGGAAAAACTATATATAGGAAGGCTGGCTTTTCAGCAGCACCTTCGTTTCGTGCTGCCTTGCGTCGTAGGCGCGACGCTATGGCCTTTCGCCTTGGAAAAAAGCCACAATGCGCGCGGCGCTTTCGGATGGAAAGGTGTGGCCGCCCGGGTGCAGAAGCACGACGGTCAGCGCGCCTTTCCCCGGCTGGGTCGGAGCATAGCGGATCTCGCCGGGCGTGGACTTCTGGCGCGGTCCGCCTCCATTGATTCGAAGAACAGTATCCAGCATGCGTTCCTGCCAGGCGAATTTCACCAAATCGTCGTTCATACCCCCGAGGTGCAGCACCGGCTTGGGTTGGAATTTCGCTGCTTCAACCCGAAGCACGGCCGCGGAGGGCGCGATCGCCGTCAACGTCTCGCCGCGCTCCGCCCAGAGTAGATACACAAAGTTACCTCCATTCGAGTGCCCGGTCGCATAGACCCGTTGGGGGTCGAGGATGCCTTCCTGCCTTAGGGTGGTTAGGATCGCATCGAAAAACGCGAGGTCCCGATCGCCCTGGGAGCCGGTTTGGGCCTGCCATCCTGAACGGCGACCCGTCGGGTCGGTGAGCACGCCCGGCGTCGGCAATCCGCTGGGATAAATCACCCGCGCTTCCGGCCAGAGCTCATGCAGCTTGAAGGAGCGTGCCGCCTGCCGGGCGGAACCGCCGTGCCCATGGAAGACAAACACCAAGGGGGCCGTTTGGCCGGCCGGGAGTTCGCTCATCACGGCGGTTCGCGTCACCCCGGCGATTTGCCAGGTTCGCTCGACTAAGTTTCTTGTCGCTGCCGTCGACCCTGACGCCGTGAACAAGGCAATGACCGCGGGGATGACCCATGCGCACACCCGTCTTCGGCAATTCAGGAGGGAAAAGGGTGTCATGCCAATCCGGAGACGGGATCCGGCTTGATGTGGTTACCGTGTGTCGATTTCTCCCTGCTCGCGCGACCTCCAGGTGGAAATGCGCGTCGGCCGCGGATGAGCCGGTTACGCTGCCGGCGCGGAGGGCCACCAGCGGTAGAGAAAAAAGTAAACAAGCACGCCGGTCACGCTGACGTAATACC
>CAYVDZ010000025.1:13200-17728 GCA_964450575.1 uncultured Opitutus sp. | reverse complement strand
CCGCTTTGCCGGGCTTGGCCGACGCAACCGCGGGTTTGTCACTCGCCGTTTCGCCCCCGGCCGACAAACCGGTTTTATCTTCCTGCTGCTGCAACGTTTTGCCGAGATACGCGGCCAAAGCGGCGAGGCCGAAGAAAGGAACGACCGGCATCCCGGGCATGAGCCCAAACGCAGCGAGCATTCCGGCCGAGATCTTCATCGCGCGCGGATAGCGAAACAACTGCCCGGCCAGTTGAGTGCCGAGGTTCGAATTGTCCGAGGCCCGGGTGACGAGCAAACCGGCGCCAACCGAGAGGATCAGGGCTGGAATCTGCGACACCAGGCCATCTCCGATGGAAAGCAGGGTGAACTTCTGAAGCGACTCCGCCATCGACAAGTCCATCTGCAGGACGCCAATCGCAAAACCACCCACGACATTGACCAGTGTGATGATGATACCCGCGATCGCATCGCCGCGCACGAACTTCGACGCTCCGTCCATCGCGCCGTAGAAATCGGCCTCCTTCTGCACTTTGACCCGTCGCGCCGTGGCGGTGACTTCGTCGATGATCCCGGCGTTGAGCTCGGCATCGATCGCCATCTGCTTACCGGGGAGCGCATCCAGGGTGAAGCGGGCACTGACCTCGGCGATACGTCCGGCACCTTTCGTGATGACGACAAAGTTGATCACGACCAGGATCAGGAACACCACCGCACCAACGATGTAGTTCCCCTGAATGACGAAGTGACCAAACGCTTCGATGACTTCGCCGCCGTAGCCATGCACGAGCACCTGACGCGTCGTGCTGATATTGAGCGCAAGTCGAAAGATAGTGAGAGCCAGCAGGAGCGTCGGGAAACTGGAGAACTCCGGTGGATCTTTGACGTACGTGATCGCGAGCAGAACCAGGAGCGAAAGTCCGATGTTCAGCGCCAGAAACGTATCCAATAAAAACGCCGGAATCGGCAGGATCAGCAACAGGACGGTGACGAACAGCCCCCCGGTGAAGATCAGGTCGGCGCGTTTCAGCAACGCGGAGATGGGATTGTTGGCCACGGGATCCATGGCTTAAACCGCTCCCTCCAGCCGACGCGCCTTGAGGCGGTGGAAGTAGTACCGATGCGTGCGATAAACAACGGCGAGGATTTCCGCGACCGTCTGGTAAAGGTCGGACGGGATCGTCGTCCCGACTTTGCCGAGCGCGAAAAGCATCCGGGCCACCGGCTTGTTTTCCACCGTGGGCACACCGTTTTCCGCGGCAATGGCCTTGATGCGCTGCGCAAACCGATTCTCGCCCTTGGCTAAGATCACGGGTGCCTGGTCGACGCCCCGCTCGTACTTCAAGGCAACCGCAAAATGGGTGGGGTTGGTAACGACCACGTCGGCGGTCGCCACGGCCGAGAGCATTTGCTTCTGCATCAAGCGGCGGGCCATCCGGCGCATGGCCGCCTTGGTATTCATATCACCCTCCCCTTGCTTGCGCTCGTCCTTGACCTCCTGATGCGTCATCATCATCTCCCGCGCCGTCTTAAACTTTTCGTATCCATAACTAATCGCCGCGACGACGCTCAGGGCCAGCAACAGCCGACTAAGAAAAAGCACCGTTGCCCGGTTGAGAAACTGCCCGAGATAAGCGGCCTCCACCGGAGCGGAAAAGAGCGGGTCATAAATCAACTCCTTGGCGCCGAACCAGAGAGCCGACCCAATTGCCACCAGCTTCAAAATATCGATCCCCCCCCGAGCAAACACCGACTTCGAAAAGACCCGGCCGAAGCCGGCCACGGGATCGAGTTTTTCAAAGCTCACCGCCGCCGCCTTGGGCGAAAGCCGGAAGCCACTTTGCACTCCGTTCGCCAGTAACACTGCTCCGATCACCGCAACCAAAACCGGCGCAAGCGCATTGCTGTAAACCGTCATCGCTTCCCCGAGTTGTACCGCCACGGTGTCCCGCTCGACGGTCATCGTCGTGAAGCGCGTGAAAATAACTCCGGCGTAATCGGCGACCGCTCGTGAGACCGTCCCCGCCGTCAAGGCGAAGACGCCTAAAACCGCCGCAATCGGGAACATCACCGTCAACTCATGCGACTTCGCAAACTGACCACGCTCCATCGACTCGGAGAGGCGCTTCTCCGTGGGTTGCTCGGTTTTTTGTTCCTGATCTTGTTCCGCCATGGCTGTGTAGCCATGTTTAGCAACGCCAGTGCCAGGCGGATATTAGCCAATTTTAGTCGCTCATAATGAGATAGTTAAATATGTTCTAAATCATGCGGACGGGACCCAGTTTTACTTTTAATCCGAATGCCGTCGCGAACGGCAAATATTGCCCAGCCGGTTTTCGGCGCGCGTTGGCGCCGCCATTCATGGCGACAGCTCTGCCTAGGGTGACGCCTCCACGCGACGCACCCTTCCCTCATTTCATCGGCAACAATTGCAACATCCGTAATGGGGTGTCGCCGAATTCGATGTAAAGATAACGTGCAATCAGCCCGCCGGCCCCGGCCAGCAGCGCAAATCCAATCAGGGCGCGCGCTGAAAAGCTCACGATGAAGACATTCATCTTCGGCACCGCCCGCCCCAGGACAGAGAACGAGAGGGTCACGAGAAAATTCATCGCGATGAAGGGCGCCGCCATCCGGAGTCCCAACTCCAGCACGTGTGCAGTCGCACGTATCAAGGAATCAACTACGCCACCGTCGAACGCAGCGGCACCCGCGGCGGCGAATTGAAAACTTCGCACAAACGCCGACAGTACTCCGTGGTGCGCGCCAAAAAGGAAGAACAGCAACACGGCAAACGCCGAGAGCAGCGCCGCGAGCGGCTCGCTGGTAGGATCAGGCGCACCGATTCCCGGAGTTGCCATGATTCCGATCTCCGTCGAGATGATTCGCCCCGCCATCTCCACCGCCGCAAAGGCGAGTCGGATCACAAAACCAAGCGCCAGTCCCAGCACGATCTCCATCGCGACCGCCGGCACCAAGTCCCATAAACCGGTCGGCATCGGCGCCGCCGGAATGATACCCGCGAGCAGGGTGGCCAAGCCGACACCGAAACCGATGCGCACTGTAACTGGAATCGGACGACCGGCGAGTAAAGGGAGTTGCAAGATGAGCCCGGTCGACCGGAACAGCACCATCATCCAGGCGAAAAGATAATCGACGCTCATGGGCGCAGGCGAAGGAGGGGAATGATTCGCAGGAGTTCCGTGAGAGCGGTGCCGGAGCAGGTCCGCACGTTCGGTGACGAGCCTGCGACCTGCAGCTTAGACTCCCAACCCGCCCATCCGGGTAATAATCGTGATCGTAAACTCAGAGAGCGAGCGAAGCAGCCACGGCGTGAGCACGAGCACCAATCCGGCCAGCGCCAGCAGCTTGGGCACGAACGTGAGCGTTTGCTCCTGCATGCTGGTGACCGACTGGATCAAGCTGGCGGCGAGCCCCACCACCAGAGCCGCACCGAGAAACGGCACCACCACGTAGAGTGCGAACACCACGGTTGACTTGAAAAGATCGATGGCGAGGTCGGGATTCATAACAGGGCGAGGAACTCAGGCGCCGAAACTCTGGACCAGCGAACGCACGACCAAATGCCAGCCGTCCACGAGGACGAACAGGAGAAGTTTCAAGGGCAGCGAGACGGTAATGGGCGGCATCATCATCATGCCGAGCGCCATCAATACCGATGACACCAGAAAATCGATGACTAGGAAGGGAAGGAACAGAAGAAACCCCATCTGAAACGCGGTCTGCAATTCGCTGATGACAAAGGCGGGGACAACCACGCGCATTGGCAGATCACGTACCGCGGTCGGTCCATAACCGCCGAGTTGCAGAAAGTACTCCACGTCACGCGTGCGCGTTTGTTTCAGCATGAACTGCTTCAACGGCACCGTGGCTTTTTCGATCGCCTCCACCGAGGTGATCGTACCGTCGAGGTAAGGACGCACCGCCTCGGCGTGCACGCGATCAAAGACCGGACCCATGAGGAAAAACGTAAGGAAAAGAGCAAGACCGACGACGATTTGATTCGAGGGCGCACTGGGCGTCCCCAGCGCGGTGCGCACAAATCCCAGAACAATCACAATCCGGGTGAAACTGGTCATCAGCAGCACGATCGACGGCGCCACCGACAGCAGCGTCATGATCACCACGATCTGCAGCGCCACGCTGACTTCTCCCCGCTCACCTGTCCCCTCCAGGCCGATATTCAATCGAAACGGAGTGCCCGTACCGGCGGCATTCGTCGTTCCGGAGGGCGAGGAGAGTGCCGAAGCGGAGCCCGAGGGCGGTGGCCCACCCGACTGGCCGACCAGGACATTATCGGCGGCTGATGCCGCCGGGCTGGGAGCCAGCTGCGCCTGCGCACTCACCACCACGAGGCCCAAACTTAGGAGCAGCATCGCGGCGATCCACCTCCAGGGCGGAAACCCGCCGGAGCAGCGGACGTATCCAGAATTTAATTGCGCAAGGTTCATTCGGGCGACTTCCCCCGTGCCGCACCGACGCCGCCGTCCAACGGAGAAAGCAATTCGATGCGTCCAGGACACACGCC
>CAYVDZ010000025.1:0-13190 GCA_964450575.1 uncultured Opitutus sp. | reverse complement strand
CGCCGAGCAAAAATTTCTTACCTTCGTAGGAAGCCACGACGAGAAACTGGCGATTCCCCAACGAACGCGTTTCGTCGATCGCAAGTGCACGCATGTCCCGGCCGACGGGCTGGCCGCGACGATTCCGCCAAACCATCCAACCGCCGGCCCCCGCGAGCGCGAGTCCGAGGAAAAGTGACATCGAATGCAGCGTCCCACCCGCCGTTGCCGCCGGTGCCGTGGTGGAGTTCCCGCTGCCCGGGAAAATCACCTGATTCTCATCGGCGGCGCGAATTCCGGCCACCAGCATGAGCGCCACGCCAAGGGCGAGACGACGGCACCACCGGGTGCGCCGCAACCTGGCATGGGTTGGAGCGCTCATTGCTTCGCGCTGCCGACAAGTTCCGTAATCTTGATTCCAAAGTTGTCTTCAACGACGACCACCTCGCCATAAGCCACGAGCTTGTCGTTGACAAACAACCCGACCGGGTCGCTGGCATGCTGGGTGAGTTGCACGATGGAACCCGGAGAAAGCTCGAGCACGTCGCGCATCGGCAGGAGCACCGAGCCGAGTTGGACGGTGACCTTCACCTTCACATCGAGCACGATATCAAGAGACTTTTCGTCCGTCAGATTTGCCATGGGGAACTTCTTCGCTGGGAAGCTTGCGGGTGAGTTGGACGGCAACCCGGTCACTATTGAGACCGACGCTGCTGATAAATTTAGGAGTGCCGTTCAGCAGCACGATCGTTTCGGAACAAATCGAAGGCTGCATCTCGATCACATCACCCACGCGGAGGCTGGTGATTTCGCGCACGGAAAGTTCAAAGGCCTGCCACTCAGCCCGCACGGGGACGGCGATTTGATCGTAGGCCGGATGCCATTCGGCACGTTTGACGACGGGCGTGACCTCGGAGTCCTTTTGACGCCGGGCCTGCATTCGCTTCACCACCGGCTCAATGGTATAATACGGAACTCCGATCTGGATCTGTTCCGAGCAATCGCCGAAATTACATTCGAGCGTCATCGCCAGCATGATGGCATCGCGGGCCGACGTCTGCAGGAAGCGACCGTTGTTTTCGTGGCCAATGATCTGCGGGCGGAGTTCCTCTTCCGTTTTCCACTGCGCGCACCACTCCTCGAGCAGAATCACGATCACGTCCTCGATCAGTGCGACTTCAATCTCGGTGAGATAACGTTCCGCCTTCACGGAATGGCCCCGGCCTCCCAGCAATCGATCCGCGATCGTCAACGCCAGCCGGGGATTGATGTCGAGAATACCCACGCCGAGCAAGGGCTCGACTTTAAACAAACTGATATGCGTCGGATTCGGCAGCGACTCGGTGAACTTGGAATAAGTGACGGTCGTCAACTTCGCCATTTTCAGGCCAAACTCCATCCGGAGATAGAGCGACAGGCGGGCACTCAAATAGCGGATGAAATCCTCGTGCAACAGACGCAGCCGGCGCAACTCCGCCTCGGACAAAAAGGCGGGGTTACGAAAATCATACGCCTCAATCTTCGGCGCGATGACATCGGCCGAACCACCCACCACCCCGCCCGATTTCGGCGCCGACGTTTCGGCGGTCTGCGCGAGAATGCGGTCGATCTCGGATTGATCGAGAAAGTCCGTGGCCGGAGGATTCGAGTCGTCTGCCATGGCGAACCTTACTGAATGACAAAGTCGGAGAAATACACCTGATCAGCGACCCGTCGGCCGACCGCCTGATTATAGGCGGACACCAGCTTCTCGCGAATAATGTTCTTTGCTCCCGGTTCCTCGAGATCCGCAAGCGTGAGCGACGACAACACGTTGAGCGTCACGTCGGTGAGCTTTGGTTTCGCCCCGTCGAAAATGGCTTTAATATTGGCGTCCGCGCCCGTGACGATGAAACTGGTTTTTAGATAGCGGGTACCCATGGTGCCGGCCAGATTCACGACGACGTTTTGGAATTCGTAGCTGGGGCCGCCATCCTTCGCGTCTTTGCCATCCTTGCCTTTCGCGGGCGCATGCGCCGGAGCATGGGCCGGTGCCTCCGCGTGACCGCCAGGCGCAGCTCCCGCGACCGCCATTTTCTTCTGCAATCGCGGGACGAGGACGAACTCGATGGTAGCCCACGTGGCCACGGGGGCGAGGATCAGCGCGGCAATGACGGGCATCCAGGACTTGGCCCCACCGCCCGCGGCCGCCGGAGCGGCCGCCGCGACCGGAGCATCATCGGACTTGGCACCACCTTTGGCGGCGGGATCAGCTTTGGAGGGAGTTGACATGAGCGAGTGAGACGAACGAGTGATGGCTGGTGGAGAAACCCGAGTGGCGCCGAGGCGGAACGCGCCTTTCGACTTCCACCCCGAATCCTCAGCCAGCTAGGCTTAGCGCTTCAGATTAACGATGTCTTCCAGCACGGAATCGGAAACCGTGATCAGACGGGAACCCGCCTGAAAACTGCGCTGGGTCGTAATGAGGTTGGCGAACTGATCCGTGAGATCCACATTCGATAGTTCCAGGGTGCCGGCTTGGATGTTGCCCAGGCCGTTGGCACCGGGATCGTTTTCTCCCGTGACCTTCAAATCCGAGGTCCCGGCCGTGGCACCCACCGCGCCGGCCGCGATCATGCCAGAAAAAAGATTGTTTCCTTCCTTCACCAGCGCCGATGGATCGTTGAAGGTTTGAAGCAGGACGCGGCTGGTATTGGCCGAGCTGCCATCTGAATAAAACTCCACCACGTTGCCGCCCCGATCAATCGTCACGGACTGCAGCTGGGTGCCGACCGGAGGCGTCCCGAGCGCCACGTCGCCGACGGTGCCGAGCGCGGCGCCCGTCGCTCCCTGCACCCGCAGGCCCTGCGGGTTGACCAGGAAGCCCTGATCGGTCCAGCGGAAATCGCCCGAACGCGTGGCAAACTCGCTGCCATCGACCGCATTTCGCACGTGGAAAAAACCCGATCCGGAGACACCCAGATCCGTGTCGCGGCCGGTGCTCGACAGTGAACCTTGCGAGAAATTTGTCGCCACTCCCGACAACGTCACACCCGTTCCAACACCGATCGAAGGCGTGTTGGCGGTTCCGGCGCCGGATGGGGAAGAACGTTGGAGAATATTGCTGAAGCTATCAGCGTATTTGGCCTGCGAGGACTTGAAGCCTGTCGTATTCACATTGGCGATATTATTGCCGATGACTTCGAGGCCTTTCATGAAAGTCCGCAGGGCGCTGACGCCGCTGCCCATTGTGCCGATAAGTGACATGGTAGTTGTGCTGGGTTCGAGGATTAAGCTCCACCGGTATTGGCCGGCTCCGGAGCAGAAAGATTAGCTTTACCTGGCTCCACCCGGAGCACGGCGGAAAGCCCGTACGTAAATTCACCGATCGCCAGGCGCGGCGTGCCCTTGATCATTTCAATGGCGGCGACCGGTCCTGAAACAATTCCGCCTTCGCCGTCCGAGACCGTCACTTGATGGCCCAGGTACGAGTTCGCGGTCGCGAGCTTTTGCTCCGACCGCAGTTGGGTCAGTTCCGCCGTCATCACACTCGACTGCTCGAGCGAGGAGAACTGCGCCATCTGCGCGATAAACGCGGTGTCCTCCATTGGCTTCATCGGATCCTGCACTTGGAACTGCACGGCGAGCAGCTTGAAGAAATCATCCTTGCCCAGGCTCTTCTGGGGTACGCGGGAAGGTGCGGCTGAGGCGTCATCAATTCCTGGATACGACGCCGCGGAGGGGGAGGAAATGCTGGTTACAGTGGACATGGAAATCAGGCGAAGTGATGAAGGTGCTGGGAGGTGCCGGTTGGAAACGGGGCCATGCGCGGTGCCGGAATCCCGGCCCCTGGTTGCCCGGCGCGGTTGCGACCTTCCGCGGCCGGATCACGGAGATTGAGCGCCTCGCGTGACTCGCGCTCCTGCTGCCGTTCCTGCTGTCGCGACGAAGCATCGCTGAAAGAATCGTTCCGTGCCGGTGTGTCGGTGCCCGTAATGGTCGGAGGCGCCAAATGAAACGCCCGGCCTTCTCCTCCACTCGCCACCGCTTCCCATTCATGGGCCAAGGCAACGCGCAAATCCGAGGATTCCGTGCGGAATGTCGTCCGCACTTCCCCACCCTGCAATTCCACGCGTACCGCCAGTTTGGCCCCGCCTACGGTAAACTCCAAATCCACCGAACGCTGTTCACGCGACGCCATCCGGTCGGCCGCATCCAACACCGTATCCACGGCTTCATGGGCACTGCTCACGGTCGGTTTGGGAAGGGACGTTTGCCCGATGGTCTCCCCGGCCTCGGAGACCGCCGGCACGATCTCGCCCAAGTGATGGGACGGAGCGTGCGGTTGAGCGCTGTTTGTGAACGAGACCATGGGGGAACGGGGATTAGCAACGGCAGTGCCAGGAGAGCCTCCCGCTTCTGCAACTTCCTTGGATTGCGAGGGAAGAAATGTTTTATCCGACAGATTTTCGAATCGCTTCAACTCGACCCGGGAAACCAGATCCGTCCCGGCAAATTTTGCCTGCTGGCCGCGGGATGGATCGCCGCGAGATTTAATCCGCTCCGTCTCGCTCGAGTTAAGGGCGGACCTCACCTGCGCTATGGCCAGTCCGTTTGCACCCGTTCCGGCATCGTCGCGAAACACCCGGCCTGGCGCCACGTCGCGCGCGCGTCCGCCGTCAGACGTCACCGCGGCCGGCACATCATTCAAGGGACCAAGTCCACCGAAAGCCTTGGCCGCGCCAAAACTGCCGGCAGCGAGAGGTGTATCCTCGTTAACAATACTGGCGGTGCCGCCCGCCAATATTGGCTTTGGCTCGGGCCTTGATGACGCGGAAACCGCGAGTCCGGAGTCTAACTGTGGCGACGCGACGGCGATGGGCCGGCCGTGCGGTTCCGATCCAAACCCAAAGGGAGCCCGGCGAGATACCGCCATCGCCGCATCAAACGGGGGCGTCGCGTCGGCCTGATTCGAACGACCCTCATCGGTCACCAGCGGGAACACCGCGGATGAGGTTACAAAGGCGGAAAGATCCTCCGAGGTGTGCGCTCCCATGGACGATTCCAATGGCGAAGCCGGCAGGATCGCGACGGGGAGTGACTCCGTCGGGGTCGGAATAATCGCGGCAAGCCCGGCGGTTTGCGCCGCCGAGTCATCGCCCGGTCCGGATTTGTTGACTGGTTCGGAAGGCGGGCGGGCGATCCGGGGGGCAACGCCCTCCTTGGGATCTTTTCCAGCGGACGAGGCTGATCCCGAGCGAGCCGAAACGCGTGATGCCAATCCGGATACATTTGCATGCCCGATCGCGGGACGGGGCCGAAAGGTGCCAGGAAAGTTTCCCAACGCGCTAGGGTCGGCAGCTGCCGGCAACACCGGTGCAACCGGACCGGCGCCTTTCGGAGCGGTCGCGATGGGCGCGGGAGTTGCGGGCTGCAGCGCGGCAAAGAGCTGTTCAAAACCCGCGACGACCGGTTCGCCCCCGGGAGCAGCCGAAGGCCCACCCAGCGGGGAATTGGACGTCGCGCTCGGGAAAAGCAGCGCGGCGAGCGAGGGATCAGCGGAGGAAGAGGACAGAGGAAGTTGCATGTGACTTCACCGTCCTTGGTGAATAACCGGGTCGATCCGTGACCCGGGGGAGGAATGATCAAATCGGGTTGGCTTTGGACGCCTTCATCAGCCGGAGCTTTTCGGAGAGCATGGCGGCGCGTTGCGCCAGGGAGCTGTCGGGTCCACCGGGACGGCTCATCTCTTCAAAAATAGGCCCGATGACATCGGCTTTCATCAGGGACAGAATTTTCACCGCGGTGACGTCCTCCATTTCGCGAAGAATGGCCACGGCGGCGCGGGGAGTAAGATTTGTATAGGCGGCGGCCAGACCGCGGATGTTTTTGCTCTCGTCCGCGGAGATTTCGATGATCCGCGATTCGATTTGAGTGCGCAGCACTTCGACATCGGCCCGGAGCTTCGCAAATTCCTTCTCCTCGGCTGCCACGCGGGCAGCGCGTTGTTCGAGCAGTTCAGACTGTTTCGCCAGACGCGCGCGCTCTTCCTTCAATTCGCTCGAAAGATTCTCCATTTCGATGGTCCAGAAATCCCAGCCCTTGCGCTGCAACTCCTCCGGCTCCACCTCGTGCTGCTTGGGCGCGGGCGGTTGTTCAAGCATTGCGCTCAGCGGGCCCCAGCTCAGGCCCACGCCCATACCGACACTCAACATGACACTGAGGCACGCGACCACGACGGGATTTTGCAGCTTCGAGATCATGGCTTAAAGGGAGAAGTGCGCATGGCCTGGCGGTTCGCGAACTCGTCGGACTCCGCCTGCTCCTCGCGAGCGACCTCCTCGCGATGACGGCCGCGGGCCTTTTCCTCGAGTCGGCGAACGACCTCGAGCTGACGATGCGCGGCGAGATAGTCGGCGCGCCGCTGCTCCATCACCGCGCGGGCCGCGAGCATGGTCTGTTCCGACCCGGCCTCGGCTTTGCATTCCTGCCGGTAGGCAAACAACGCCTGCGATTCTTCCGCCGCAGAAAAGGAGCCATGGCGACCCGCGGCGAGGGCTGCCTCGATGCCCGCAACCTGCGCCCGCTTTTGGGCCAGCTCATCCTGGGTTTGGGTGTAGGCCTGCACCGCGTGGGCAAACCCTTCCCTGGCGCGCACCTCACGGTGCGCCCGCAGGACGGCCACCGGGCGAAGGGCAAAGCGAAAACGTTTCATCCGATGATCTTTTTCAAATGAGCGAAGGTCTGCGGTCGCGCCGTATATTCATCCGTCGACTGGCGGAGAAATCCCCGCAGCGGCTCATGCAGCATGATCGCATGGTCAAGGGCCGTGTTCGCCCCTTTGGTGTAGGCTCCGATGGAGACCAGGTCCTCGTTTTTCTTATACAGCGCGATGTGCTCCCGCGCGCGGCCGACCAGCGTTACTTCGTCGGGGGCGCAAATTTCACGCGTGAGCCGACTGACGCTCTCCAGTACATCGATGGCGGGATAATGATTGAAATGCGCCAGCTGGCGCGAAAGCACAATGTGGCCGTCGAGAATCCCTCGCACCGCATCGGCCACGGGCTCGTTCATATCATCACCTTCGACCAAAACCGTATAGAGGGCCGTAATCGCTCCCTGCTCTCCGGCGCCCGCCCGTTCGAGCAGTCGCGGCAGCAACGCGAACACCGACGGCGTATATCCGCGCGTCGCGGGCGGTTCACCAATCGCGAGCCCAATTTCCCTTTGCGCCATCGCGAAGCGGGTCACCGAGTCCATCATCAAAAGCACATTCTTCCCGGCATCACGCCAGGCCTCGGCGATCGAGGTCGCCGTATAAGCCGCGCGGAGACGCAACGGCGCCGGGGTATCCGAGGTCGCCACGACCACCACCGCTCGTTTCATCCCCTCCGGACCGAGATCCTTTTCGATGAACTCGCGAACTTCCCGTCCGCGCTCCCCGACCAGCGCAATCACGACGACATCCGCTTCCGAAGCACGGGCAATCATGCCCATGAGCGTCGACTTGCCGACGCCGGATCCGGCGAACAATCCCAGCCGCTGGCCGCGGCCAAACGGGATGAACGCATCGATCGCGCGCACGCCGGTGACAAACGGGGCCTTGATCCGCTGGCGGCGCAGGGGATGCGGCGGTGTCGTATTCAGTTTTACAACACGCTCGATCGGCAACGCCGCGAGGCTGTCGAACGGTTTGCCCAAGGGATCGAGTACCCGGCCCAGCAGTTCCGGCCCGATTCGCGGAAGCGGCGGCCGGTCCGACGCCGTGACTTCGCAGCCCACATGCAGTCCCGCGGTTTCGCCCAGTGGCATGAGCAGGACGCGGTGTTCGCGGAAGCCGACGACTTCGGCGTTCACCGCAAAATCGGACCGCGGGGATCGGACCATGCAGAGTTCGCCCAAACCGACGTTCGGTCCGTCGGACTCGATGATGAGTCCCGCCACTCCGGTGACTGCGCCCACGCGCTGCACCGCCGGAACATGCCGGATCTGTGAGCGCAAAATTTCGACGAGCGGTGCAACCGAAGAACTCATGTCGAGAAGAGGCTGTGTTGCAGGGCGGTGAGTTTCGTCTGCAAACGAGCGTCGCTCAGTCCGAAGCGGCTGCGGACCAGACAATCACCCGGCACGAGGGAGGCTTCGCCGCGAATGCGGAGCCCCGGGTAACGCTTCAGCCAGTCGGGATTCAACGTTGCGAGCAACGCCGCGTCGCTGACCGCCACGACCAGTTCAAGGTTTTCGCGCTCGGGATAAATACTGGTGAGCGCTTCTTCGCAGAGGCGGGAAAGGAGCTCCGGTGTCGGCTCGAAACCGGCGAGCAGGCGCCGCGCCAGGTCCAGCGCCAGGGCCGGGAGCGCATCGCGCAATTGGGCCACCAGAGCGGGCTCGAGGGTGGAAACCTTGTCGAACAGCCCTTCGCTCAGCTGGCCAATATCCGCCCGAAATTCCACCATCTGTTGATCGGCGAGGGCGCGGGCTGCGTCCACCCCCCGCTGATACGCAGCTTCCTCCCGCTTCGCGACCTCCACTTCCGAGCAGGAGCGTCCTCCTTGTCCGGATACGGCCGCGCCCTGCAGCGAGCGATCAAAGGGAATGAGTTTCGCAAAGGCCATGCCAGGAGGTGAAAAGTTTAGAAAGGGAGTGCGGGAAGGATGCGGGAGAAAGCAGCCGCCTAGTTGACCAGGCCTTGCGCGCCTTCGGATTCGAGCGTGATCTGGCCTTCTTCCTCGAGCCGGCGAACGACCTGAATGATGGAGTCCTGCGCGACTTCGACGTCCTTGAGGCGGACCGGCCCGAGCATCTCGAGTTCGTCCTTGAGGCCCTCGGCGGCCCGCTTGGAAATGGATCCATAGATGCGATCGCGCAGCGGTTCGCTCGCGGACTTCATGGCCACGGCCAAGCTGGAAGAATCGACTTCGCGCAACACGCGCTGCAGGTCCGCCGGTTGCAGGCGACTGAGATCCTCGAAGCTGAAGAGTTTCTTGCGGATCGCGGCACTGAGTTCGGCATTTCGCTCTTCGAGGCGACCGAGCAGATTTTTCCCCATCTCCTTGTCGAGCTGGTTCAACAAATCCGCCACCGCGCGAACTCCGCCGCTGCGATGGAAAGCGGGACGCGCCTTCGCATCATAATGCTTGCCGAGGCTGCGGGCGATCTTGCTCACCAGTTCCAACGATGTGCTCTCAATCGTACCCAGGCGCTCGATCACTTCCTCGCGCAACTCCGGTCCGAGCAGTCCGAAAACCTCCGCCGATTTGGCACTGTCGAGATACGAGAGCAGAAACGAAATCGTCTGGGGCTGTTCATTCTTTACCAAGTTGAAAATCTGACGCCCCTCCATCTCGGAGATGTCTTTGATTACTTCCACGGACGTGCCCACGACCGGACCGATCCGGCCGACAATGGCCGCGGCCTTGTAATCCCCTTTGGCGATTTCGAGCGTACGTTGGGCATAGCCCAGGCCACCCAGGGCCGAGCCCGCACTCTGCGCGACGAGACCGGAAAACTCTCCGATCGCGAGGCGCTGCACCTCGCCCGAGATGATGGAGATCGTCGACATCTCACGACAGAGCACCTCGATCGCAACGTCGTCGAAATGCCGGAGCACCTCAGCGGCGGCTTCCGGACCGACGATAATGAGGAAAACCGCCAGTTTCTGGTGGCGGTTCATTTTGCCGTAATCGAGCTCAGTCATCACGATAATCCTTTGACTCAGTTCTTGCCGGCGGGCGCACTGCCTTCCGTAACCCAGTCACGGAGCGCGATTCCAATATTCGCCGGTTTCTGCCGGATGAGCTCGTTCAGCAACTCGGGTGTAATCTCCCCTGACTTCTGCTGCGAGCGGACGGAGCTTTCGGGTGTCAATGAAAGGACCTCGATTGGTACAGGTTCAGGTTTCTGACGATTGAGCATCCGCCAGAAAATGAGTAAAATCAGGGCGGCACCGGCCATCGGAGCCCAGCGCGTCGCCAGCTCTGCGTAGGTCTGCCAGGCCGGAGTGGAGGCGCGGTCGGATGCAGATTGCGCGAGGCCCGCATCGCTTGCCTGAAATTCCATCTCCTGGACCGAGACGATGGATTCCAAGTTTTGTCCGGCTGCAGGCTTTAGGCCGAGGGCGTTGATCACGACCTGACGCAACGCATCGAGCTCCTGTTGAGAACGCTTCTGCACTTGGGGCGCAGGAGTCGGAGCCAGCGGATCGGCGTTGGCCGCGGCTGGAATCGTAATCGTGCGAGGAGCGATAAAAACGGCGGCAGTCACATTCTTCACCATGCCCGGATTGCGGGTGACACTCGTGGTCGTACGATTGATCTCGTAAGTCGTGGTGCGGTTTTTGCGCTGCTGTTCAGAACTCGAGACCGGACGGGCGGCCGCTTCGGGTGCGCCCGCGGCCCGATCAGGAACATTCGCGCTGATCCCGGTGGCCCCGCCCGTTTTGTTTGCTTCGCTGGAAATGGTGCTATCCTCCGTCTGCGTTTGGGTCCGGACCACTTGACCGTCGGGATCGTATTTCTCCGACGTCTGGGTTGTCGCTTCGATTTCGATTTCCGCGGAAACGCGAACGACGGCGTTCCCTGGCCCGATCACCGTGGCGAGCATCGATTCGACCTTCCTGGCAAGATAGTCTTCCATCTGCTGGCGATACCGCATCTGCGAGTTGGCGGAGCCGAGCATCGGATCCTGGCGGAGATCCTCCGAGAGATTGCGGCCGCGATTATCCACCACCGCGACTTGGTCCGGCGCGAGGCCTTGCACCGCGTTGGCCACCAATTGGCGGATCGCATTGACTTGATCCGATTCCAGACGCCCGCCACCGGCATCGACGAACACGGAAGCGGTCGATCGCACGCCCTGCTCGGTGAGCAGCAGGCGATTCTCGGGCTGCACAATCATTACCCGGGCGGAACGCACACCCTGCAATTGCATGATCGTGCGGGCGAGTTCGCCCTGTACGGCACGGAGATAGTTGGTCCGCTGCACGAAATCAGAGAGGCCAAACTGGCCCTTGTCGAAAATTTCAAAACCCACACCATCCCCACTCGGAATCCCCTTCCCGGCGAGATCCATCCGGAGCTTGTGCACCACCTTGGTCGGAACCTGGACCGCGGTGCCACCCGCAGTAATTTGATGGGGAATATTCTGCGACTGCAGATGGGTGATCACCGCCGCAATGTCCTTTTCTCCCAGCCGTGCGTAGAGCAGCTGATAATCGGGCCGCTGGGACCAAACCATGACCCCCGCGAGGCCGCCAAGTACGGCGACCGCGGCGACGGTCAGGGAAACGCGCTGGTTGAGACCAAGCTGCTTCCAGAGTTCGAGGAGGGATTGAGTGAAAAGCTTCATCGGGCGGCGTTAAGTTTTAAAAAATCGAGCGAACTCACACCTGCATCCGCATCAGCTCCTGATACGATTCCACGAGCTTGTTTCGGACCTCGACCATCATCGTAAAAGCCACCGAAGCCTCCTGCATCGCGATGACGCTCTGATGCAGCTGATCGGAATCACCGAGCAACACCTTGCGGGCCTCCGCCTGCGAGGCGTCCTGCTTTGCGTCGACGCCCGCCACGAGTCCGTCGAGCATCGAACCAAAACCCCCTTGGGGAATAGCGCCATTCGACTGGCCGGTTCCGACCCCAATCTTCGGCAACGGGGCGTCGATCCGTGTAAGCGGAGAAGCGGCGAGAGAGCTGACGGATCCGAGCGGTGACATACAGCGTGGAAGTGAGGTGTAAAAGGGGAAGAACCGGAGTCACTTTGCGGCGACAAAGAGGCCGACCGGACGCGATTTTTATTTTCCGATTTCGAGGGTGCGCATCGCCATTTGCCGGGCGCTCTTGGCCACGGACAGATTAGCTTCGTAGGCCCGCGAGGCAGTGATGAGATCCACCATTTCGTAGGAAAGGTTGACGTTGGGCATGGTCACCAGGCCGTCGGCGCCCGCGTCGGGATGCTGAGGATTGTAAACTTGCTGGCCCGGCGTGCGATCAGCGTCGATCGCGGCCACGCGCACGGATTGCAGGGACGCGCCACCGGCGCGCCGCATTAATTCCGACTCGAAGGAAACAATCTGTCGTTGATAGGGTGTGCCATTCGGTGTCCGGGTCGTTTGGGCGTTCGCGATGTTTTGCGCCACAATGTCGAGCCGGGTTTTCTGTGCGTTGAGGGCGCCTGCCGTGACGTCGATGGCCGAGATGAGATTCATAGCGCGGAGGTGAAAGAATCAGAAAAAAGGATACATGGTATCACGCCGGACGTCCGGTGATCGCCATCTTCAGCTGCTTGATATTGCTCGAGATCATGTTACTCAGGAACTCGTGCTCCACCGCATTGCGGTTCATGATCATGAGCTCGCGCTCGATCTCGACCGAGTTGCCGTCCGGGCGGACGCTGCGGGCACTCTGATCTTCCTGCAGCCCCGGCTGAATCGACCCTGCGGTCCGCCTAAAGTCACCCGCCAGCATCTGCGCCTTCAGCTGGGACGCAAAATCGGGAGCAAGATCAACGCGGCGAAAACCCGGAGTCTCCGCATTCGCAATGTTGGTCGCAATCGCTTCGTGGCGCAGGACAGCTCCGTCCAGAAGCTTCCGCGCCAACTGATAGTTGTCGGTTTGGAAGATGGGATCGATCATGAGATCGCATTTAGCAAACCGAGTGCCACGGCTTTTGTTGATGATCTAAATCAATGCTCTTAAGCTTGATATAATTTATCTTTCCCTCTCCCGGTTGTGATTATGAATAAGACGCCATGGCCGGCGGCAGATTTTGCCGCGGTAACAATTCTCTTACAGAGGGGCCTTTATATTAAACCAAAGGTGCCGAAGGACGAATTTACTGCTCATGAGGGACAGCGAGTACGAATTTATCCGCAGCCTCGTTTACGAACGTAGCCGCATCAGTCTAGGCCCCGACAAGCGTCAGCTTGTGATGGCCCGACTGGGGAAGCGGCTGCGCGCGACCAACGTCCCCACGCTCGCCGATTATTGCCGACTGTTGCAGCAACCGGACGCGGAAAAAGAACTCGGCCATTTGATCGATGCGATTTCCACGAATCATACATTCTTCTTCCGGGAGAGCGCGCATTTCGATTTCCTGAAAAATTCCGCTGTGCCGGAACTCCATGCTCGATCCCGGGCGGAGCGATGGTCGACGTTTCGAATCTGGAGTGCGGCGTGCTCATCAGGCGAAGAGCCTTATACGCTGGCGATGACCCTCGCTGGCTGCCTTCCCCAATG
>CAYVDZ010000024.1:0-17810 GCA_964450575.1 uncultured Opitutus sp. | reverse complement strand
CGTGGTGCTCGTGCCACGTCGCGCCGCCCACGCTCGGGCGCTGGCGGAGCAGCACGAGAACCAGGATTACCTTCCGGGAGTGCCGTTACCGGCGACGGTGCAGGTGACCGTTGCGATGGACCAAGCGTTGAGCGGCGCCGACGCGGTGATGCTGGCATGTCCGGCGCAAGCGCTGCGTGCGACCGTGGAGCGCCTGCGCGGGGCGCTGCCGGCGGAGCGCACCGGCATGGTGATGTTGAGTCTGGTCAAAGGCCTGGAGCTCGGTACGCACCTGCGGCCCTCGGAGGTGATTGCAAGCGTGCTGCCCGGGCGATCGGTCGGGACGTTGACGGGACCGACCAACGCGCTCGAAGTCGCGCGTGCCCAACCCTCCGCGATGCTGCTGGCGAGTGCTCCGCCGCATGAATTCGCTCTTGATGTGCAGGCTGCCATCAGCAGCCCCACGCTCCGCGTTTACACCACGGAGGACCTGGTCGGTGCGGAGATTGGCGGCTGTTTGAAAAACGTCTACGCCATCGCAGCGGGTTGTTGCGACGGCTTGAACCTCGGCGACAACACGAAAGCCGCTTTGCTCACCCGTGCGCTCGCCGAAATGGTGCGGGTCGGGGTGGCGCTCGGAGCCCAGCCGGAAACGTTTTACGGGCTGAGCGGCTTTGGCGACTTGATTGCGACCTGCTATGGCGGATGGAGTCGCAATCGCGAATTCGGTCAGCGCATCGGCGAAGGGCATGTTGTCGCCGACATTCTGGCGCGTCGGAAAACGGTGGTCGAGGGCGATAAGACGACGGAGGCGTTCGCCAGTCTCTGTACCACGCGTGGGATCGAGGCGCCCATTCTGCGGGAGATGCATGCCATCCTTGCCCACGGCAAGAAGCCTGCCGCCGCGCTGGCCGCTTTGATGACCCGGGAGTTGAAACGCGAGTCGACGAACGCCCCGGCCTGACGCCCGCCTCCTAGCCGGACTATTTCACACTCTGGTGTGAACGCTCTACACGCTGTAGACGTCGATTATTACCTTGTCATTGCGAGAAGCGCAGCGTCGTAGCAATCCATCCAGTTGGATCGCCACGCCCTCGTTCCCCGGGCTCGCGATGACAAATCAGAGGATGAAATATCCGGGCGAGTATCGATATTTTAAATACAAAAGTCCGACGCGGCGGAGCGCGTCCTTTCCGGACACGACCACGCCGTTGCGAAATTGAGCGGGAGTAGGCTTTGAATGGAATGCCGACGTTTCCTGCCTGGCGTGGGCGGGCCCTCAGCGTGGGCCGCTGGGCAGGCTGGCAACAAGGGTGCGCGGGACCTCGGACGAGAGGTAGCGGGGAAGGAAGTGCAAGGCGCCTGCAGTGCGGGCGTGGGCTTCATCCAGGGGAGCCGGGGAGTTGGATATAATCACGACCGCCAATTCGTTGAGCGCCGGACGTGCTCGCATCCACGTGGTGAGTTCGATCCCACTCATTCCCGGCATATTTTAAATCCGTGACCCGGGTGCGGGTGCGGCTGCCTCCGCGATTGGGTTCGGCCAGCTGACGGAAATGTCAGTTAGATACGATGGGTGAAGCCAGCGGTTGGCGGGTACATTAGACCATGGTTCAACATTTGATCCTGACTCCGGTCAGTAATCCTCTCCATCCCCCTGGGGCCGATGCCGGCCGGCGGCGACAGCATGGGACAGCCAACGTTTCCGAGCTGCTCAGCGCCGCTAGCACGCTTCCGCGCATCGCGATGGTATCCACTCATGGATACGTCGCCGCGGTTCCCCCGCTGGGAGCCGCGGACACCGGCGGGCAGGTGGTTTACGTTTTGGAACTGTCCAGGAAACTGGCGCTTCTCGGCTATCAGGTGGATATCTGGACGCGGCGTTTCGATGATCAGCCCGAGATTGAAGCGGTGGTGGAACGCGTGCGGATTATTCGTATGCCCTGTGGCGGCGGCGATTTCATTCCGAAGGAGTATCTTTGCGATCACTTGCCGGAGTGGAATGAGCATGCGCTGCGCTTTATTGAGCGTTACGGTCTCGCGTACACCTTCATCAATAGTCATTATTGGGACGCTGGCCTGGCGGCCCAGCACTTGAGCAATGTTCTCAACGTTCCCCATGTCCACACGCCGCATTCGATCGGGCTTTGGAAGCAACGCCAGATGGAATCCGATACTCTGGACAGCAAGGATGAATTCGAGCAGCGCTATAATTTCGAACGGCGGATCTTTGAGGAACGAAAACTGTATGCGGACTGTGATATTGTGATCGCGACGACCCCGCCTCAGCTCGACTTGCTGGTGAAGGATTACGAGACGCCCGCGGCGAAGGTGAGGATGGTGCCGCCGGGGTACGACGATCACCGGTTCTTTCCGGTCGGCGAAGCCTCGCGGGCTCCCATCCGGGATCGCCTCGGTTTCAAGGGCAAGGTGATCCTCGCCTTGGGCCGGCTCGCGCGCAACAAAGGTTACGACCTCCTGATCGAGGGATTTACTCTCGTCGCCGCCCGCGAACCCGAGGCGGTGCTTCATCTCGCGGTGGGTGGCGCAGACATGAATGCGAACGAGCTCAAGCTTCTTGGTGAATTACGGACGGCGGCGGAGCGCACCGGATACGGCGATCGCATCCACTTCGGTTCCTTTGTCGCCGATGATGATCTCCCTGACTATTATCGTGCAGCGGATCTCTTCGTGCTTTGCAGTCGTTATGAGCCTTTTGGTATGACGGCGATCGAAGCGATGGCTTCCGGGACTCCTACGATTGTCACCGTGCATGGCGGCTTGTATCGGGCGCTTTCGTTCGGCCGTCATGCGTTGTTTGCAGATCCATTCGATCGCGAGGATCTCGGCATCATGATGGCAAAACCCTTTCGCCATCCTCAATTGCGCAGCCGACTTTCCCGAATGGGGGCGCACAAGGCGCGCAGCCTGTTCACGTGGACCGGCATTGCGCACCAGCTCGTGGCCGCGGTGGAGCGGCGGCTCTCCGTGGCGGTGAGCCTGGACGATCGGGAGTGGGACGAGCCGTCGAATGACGGCGATTGAGCGATCGCTTCGGTATTTATTTCCGCTTGCCGACCCGGGTTCAGAGCGATTCCGGTCGGCTCGGTGAGACCCTGAAATGAACCCCTCTCATATCCGACTTTTTTCGACTGACCTTGACGGGACTCTTCTCGGAAACCCAGAGGGATGCGGGCGTTTCGCCGAGGCGTGGGAAAGGCTTCCGGTTGGGCTGCGACCGATCCTGGTGTATAATACCGGTCGTACCACCGCGGATACACAAGCACTGGCGAAGGCCCGGGGATTGCCGGAGCCGGACTTCATTATTGGCAGCGTCGGAACGGAATTGCACGACACGTTGTATAATAGCGCCGACGACTTCCGGAACCAGTTCGGCGATGGCTGGGACCGCGAGCAAGTTCAACGCATTGTCCAGGAAACCCCCGGCGTCACCAAGCAGCCGGCGGAGTGCCAGCATGCGTTCAAGTCCAGCTGGTATTGGGTTCGAGCCCGCCGGAATGAAGTCGCCGCTCTCATTGAGCGACTGCAGCTTGCGCGCCTGCAGGTGCATGTTGACTATTCGTGCCGTTATTTCCTCGACGTGGTTCCCGCCCGCGGGGGTAAGGGCCGTGCGCTCACGTGGCTTTGCCAGCGATTGCATATCTTGCTGACCCAGGTGCTGGTGGCCGGCGACACGGCGAACGACGCGAGTATGTTTCTGTTGCCGGGCGTGCACGGAATCGTGGTGGAGAATGCCTTACCGGAGTTGCTGGCCGAGGTGGCGAGTCCCCGGATGTATCTCGCGCAACGCGCCATGGCTGATGGAGTGATTGAAGGTTTGCGTCACTTCGGGGTAATCCGAGAACCAGAAAGTTCTTCCGCGGTCCACTCTGTGTGAGTGCCACCTTGCCAACCCCGTTTAGGTTCCTGATCGATCGGCTCTGCCAGGCGCGCGATGCGGGTGTGAAACGCCGGCCTGGGTCGCAGTTCCCGTCTGCGCGCACGGAAATTGTCGGCGACACCCTTTCCTCCGCTTTGTCGAGCGCGTCAGTTTCGTCTCTTAAAACGTTTCCATGACCAACCCTGCCTCGCCGTCGATTCGCCTCTTTGCCTCTGATCTGGACGGGACCCTGTGGGGGAATCCGGAGTCCTTGTTGCGTTTTAAGCAGGCCTGGGACGCGCTCAAGGGTGACCACCGCCCACTGCTGGCCTATAACTCCGGTCGCAGGGTGCAGGATGTCCTGTCTCTTTCTCAGACCCGGCGTTTGCCCATGCCGGACTATATCATCGGCGGCGTCGGTACCGAGCTCTATGATTGTCGGGAACAACGCATGATGCCGGAATTTGCGGCGCAGTTTGGAGAGGGTTGGGACTTGGCGAAGGTCGAAGCGGTCATGAGCTCCGAACCCGGCGTGGAGCGGCAGCCGCCGGAGTTTCTGCATCCCTATAAATCGAGCTGGTATCTCCATCGCGCCGACCGGCGGAAGATTGATGAACTTCGCCGGGACTTCGCCTCTGCCGGGCTCGATGTCATCGTCGTGTATTCAAGTTTACGTGACCTCGACGTGCTGCCGCGCCATGCCGAAAAAGGCAATGCCTTGGCGTGGCTCTGCCAGCGGCTCGAGATTCCGCTCAGTCAGGTGCTGGTGGCGGGCGACTCGGGGAACGACTCCGGAATGTTCCTTTTGCCCGATGTCCAAGGCATCGTGGTGGAGAACGCCCAGCCGGAGCTGTTTGAAGCCGTGGTCAAATTGCCGGTCTTTGTTTCCCGCCAGATCATGGCGGATGGGGTGCTGGAAGGCCTCAAACACTTTGGCGTGATTCCCTCGGTGCCACCGCCGAGTGCGGTGCCGCCCGGGAAGCGCGATCGGACGGCGACGTGGCAGGGCATGCTCTTTGGTCCCGAGGCTTTCCGCACGCTCCAGGCGGAGGATCGAGAACTAATCGAAACCGGCTACGCGAAGGCCGTCATCGCGCTGCATAAGAATATCACGCCGATCGGATTCTCGGCCTGTTCGCTCACCGACAATACGGTCACGGGCACCGACGCCAATTATCGCAGCGTTTGGGCCCGGGATGGGTGCTTCACTGTGATCCAGACAATCGAGATGGACGATCCCGCCTTGCGCGAAGCGCAGCTCCAGACGCTTCGTACGCTGCTGGGGGCGATTGCTCCCAACGGACAAGTGCCGGCCAACGTCCGCATCGATGACCGGAAGCCGGAATATGTCGGGGTGGGCGGAATCTGTTCCATTGATAGCGGACTGTGGCTGATCATGGCCGTGTATCATTATGTTACACACACCCGTGACATGTCGCTGCTGACCGATTATACGGAACCGCTGCAGCGCTGTATGGATTGGCTCAGCGCCCATGACAGCAACAATGATGGGTTGATTGAAGTGCCCGAGGCAGGAGATTGGACGGACCTGTTTGGCCGGAGTTATCAAGTGTTGTATGACGAGGTTCTGTGGTATCGGGCGAACGTCTGTTACGGTCGGCTGCTGGAGTATCGTCAGGACTTTGATCGCGCCGCGGGCTACCTGCGGGGTTCGCAACAGATTGCCGGCAAGATCAAAGCCTCCTTTTGGCCTACCACGGCATCGGATCCGAACGCGGTGCCGACGTTTGCGGACCGGCAGGCTTCCCTGGGCGATGCGCAATATCTGATCGCGGAGATCACGCCGTTCGCCTTCAACTGGCGGTGCGATGTGCTGGGCAACATTCTGGCTTTCCTGACCAATGTGATCGATGTGGAGCGCGCACGCACCGCCTTCCGGTTTATGTGGGGAGTGGGGGTGAACGACCCGTTTCCCGTCGCGAATCTATATCCGGCGGTACAATCCGGGGACCCGGATTGGCGTCCCTATTATACGGTTAACTTGTTGAACTTGCCGAACCATTACCACAACGGCGGGATCTGGCCCTTTATTGGCGGACTCTGGGTTCGGTTTATTCACCGGCTCGGGTTGCATGACATTGCGAGCAACGAGCTGGTGAAGCTCGCCAAACTTAACCGCCTGGGTCGCGTGAATGAGTGGGAGTTTAACGAATGGGTGCACGGCACGACGGGCCGGCCGATGGGCAAGGCTTATCAGGCGTGGTCGGCGGCGGCTTATGTCCGCGCGTGTCAGGAACTGCATCTGGGCCCGGCGGGAGCGGAGAACGAGTAAACGCCGGCGCGGTGGCCAACAGCGCTGCGGGTGGGGCTTGCCGCCCGGGGCTTCCCTGGTCACGAATCCTTCACCCCGTTCCCCATGGCAGCTTCCCGCATCGGTATCGCAACGTTTGGTGAGGCGCTTTGGGATGTGCTGCCCAAAGGGATTTTCCTGGGCGGCGCGCCGGTGAACGTGGCGTATCATCTTTCCCGGCACGGCGTGCGGGCTGTTCCGATCACGGCCGTGGGGGGCGATTTTCTCGGTGAGGAGTTCCTCCGCCGCGTGGAGGGCTGGGGCATTGAGGTGGGTTCGGTGGCACAATTGCGGGGCCGGCCCACCGGGACGGTTCGGGCCGTTCTCGATGAGGCGGGCAACGCGAGTTACCGCTTTGCCCGGGACGTTGCGTGGGATCACATTCCGGTCTTGCCCGCCCTGCTGCGTCGCCCTGCGCCCGCGGCGTTGGTGTATGGCACGTTGGCGTTGCGCTCCCGACCCAATCGCCGGGCGCTCGACCTGCTCTTCCGCGCCTGGCCGGCGACCCTGCGGGTTCTCGACCTCAATCTCCGCCCGCCGTTTGACCGCGCTCCTGCGATCAGTTTCGCCTTGGAACATGCGCAGTTCGTGAAGCTCAACAACCACGAACTCGCTGCGTTCAGCGGCACCGATGCCCTGGGACGCGGGGATCTCGAGCACGCGACCCGGCGGTTCGCGCTGCGCCACCATCTGGCGCGCGTCTGTGTTTCGGCGGGGCCGCAGGGCGCTGGTCTCCTCTGGCGCGGCACCTGGTTTTGGGAGGACGGCAAACCCGTGAAGGTGGCTGATACGATTGGCGCGGGGGATTCTTTTCTGGCCGGTTTCCTTGCCGCCCTGCTGGTACGACGCGTGTTACCGCAGGCGGCGCTTGCCGCGGCATGTCGAGTAGGCGAGTTTGTGGCTGCAGCGGACGGTGCCACCCCGCCGTATCGTTGTGATCGCGACGGCCAACCGCACTCACTCACTTTATGAAACTCTCCTGGTTTTTCGTCATTCTCCTGCTTCTGCTCGTCTCGCTCTTCAGTGTGCAGAACGCGGAGTTGATCACCGTTCGCTTCATAGTCTGGCAATTCGAGATGTCTGCGGCCCTGGTGATTCAGATCGCCGCCGTGTTTGGCGCGGTGGTGGGGCTGCTCGTCGGTGCCTATTCCGGACGGAAGGCTCGCCAGGCGGAGCGCTCCGCGCCCTTTAACGTGCCTCCGGACGGGGACCTGCCTTCGGCGCCAACACTCATGTCGTCACGGAAGCCGTTGGCCAAACCAGCCGGAGACGTCCGGGATGAGGGGATCACGCAATGCAAGCGTAGAGCGTTTGGGAGAGAGCCGGAGGTCTCGGAGGGATCTGATAAGCCTGGAAAATGCAGTTGAAGCCACAGATTTCACAGCTGGACGCAGATTACCAAGGCATTCTGCGTTTCGAGCACTTCACCTTGCGGGTTAATGGCAGTCAGGTGCTCCTTGATCTGCAATTCTCTCTATCCGTGCCATCCGTGTCATCCGCGGTTAATCTGAAATGCGGAATTTAAGCGTGGGACGAGTCCCTCCTTTTCACCGGCCATCCTCTCCGCCGGGCCGCACGCGTGGAGTTCGCTGCGGCCTGTAGTCGGTCCGCAAGGCCGAGCTCTTTTCCTGCGGCGGGATTGCGGCGATGGGGGCGGCAATCCCAGTCGTTCAGGTGCCCGCCAGCCCGGTCTTTTTGGCCGCGCGGATCTCGCGCGGGATCCGGATATTGTCGACGATTTCCTGAACATCCATGGGTGGCGCCGGGGTGAACTTTGAAACCACCTGCGAGACGATGAAGTTGAACGTCATGCCGAGGGCGCCAATGCCTTCGGGGGAGATCCCGAACCACCAGTGGGCGGAATTGTTCTTCTCCGGGCTGACGAACTTGAAATAGATGATATAGGTCGCCGTGAAAAGGATTCCCACGATCATCCCGGAGATCGCGCCTTCCTTATTCATTCGTTTTTGGAAGATGCCGAGGAGAATGGCGGGGAAGAAGGAGGCTGCGGCAAGACCGAAGGCGAACGCCACCACCTCCGCGACAAAGCCCGGCGGATTAATGCCGAAGTAAGCCGCGATTATCACCGCGCCTCCCGCCGCGATGCGGGCGGAGGTTAATTCGCCCTTTTCGCTGATATTGGGTCTGAAGTAACACTTCATGAAATCGTGTGCGAACGCCGTCGAAATCACCAGAAGCAGCCCTGCCGCGGTGGAGAGCGCGGCCGCCAGCGCGCCCGCCGCGACCAAGCCCACGACCCAGTTTGGCAACCGGGCAATCTCCGGGTTGGCGAGCACGATAATGTCCCGGTCGATGGCGAGTTCGTTTCCTGCCCATCCCGCGGCGGCCGCCTTGGCTTGAAACGCCGGATCCTTGCTGGCATCATTATAGTATTGGACCGTGCCGTCGTTGTTCTTGTCGGTCCATTTTACCAGTCCGGTTTTCTCCCAGTTCTTGAACCAGCCCGGCAACTCCAGATAAGGGCGGTTGTCGACCGTCTCCAGCAGGTTGGTCCGGGCAAATGCCGAAATCGCCGGGGCCGTGGTATAGAGTAACGTAATAAAAAGCAGGGCCCAGCCAGCGGAGGACCGCGCGGCTTGGACCGTCGGCACGGTATAAAACCGCACAATGATATGAGGCAGGCCGGCGGTGCCGACCATGAGGGCCAGGGTGATGGCGGCGACGTCGATCGTTGGCCGTTGTCCTTCCGTGTAGGCCGCAAACCCGAGGGCGGTGTTCAGGCCGTCGAGCTTGTCCAGGAGGTACCCGCTCCCGTCGCTCAGCTCGCTGCCAAATCCGATCTGCGGAATCGGATTTCCGGTCATCATGAGCGCGATGAAGATCGCCGGAACCATATAGGCAAAAATGAGCACGCAATATTGCGCCACCTGGGTGTAGGTGATGCCCTTCATCCCGCCGAGCACGGCATAGATGAATACAATCACCGTGCCAATGACCACGCCCCATTCAATCGGCACTTCCAGGAAGCGCGAGAACACGATGCCCACTCCGCGCATCTGCCCGGCAACATAGGTAAACGAGATTACCAGCGCACAAATGACGGCCACCAGGCGCGCCGTTTGGGAATAATAGCGATCCCCGACAAAGTTGGGCACCGTGTACTTGCCGAATTTCCGGAGATAGGGTGCGAGCAACAGGGCTAGTAACACGTAGCCGCCGGTCCAGCCCATCAGGTAAACGCTGCCATCGCGTCCCATGAACGAGATGATTCCCGCCATGGAGATAAATGAGGCGGCGGACATCCAGTCCGCCGCGGTGGCGAGTCCATTGTGCACGGGATGCACGTTGGACCCGGAGACGTAGAATTCCTTGGTTGAGCCCGCGCGGGCCCGAAAGGCTATATACAGGTAGAGGGTGAAAGAGAGACCAACGATAAGGAAGGTCCAGGTTTGGACGGTCATGAGGGGAGGGCGGCCGGGTTGAAGCGGTTGAAAGGGTAGGCTGAGGATGCGGGAATGGTGGCGATTCTCCGGACTCAGTCCTCGTGGACGTCGTACTTGCGATCGAGACGGTTCATGTACCAAACGTAGAACGTGATCAGGCCGACAAACACGAGCATCGCCCCCTGATGTCCCATCCAAAAGCCCAGTTTGAATCCGCCGAAGCGGATGCGGTCGAGCTGGTCTGCGAAAAAGACCGCAGCGCCAAATGACACCAGAGCCCAGATGCTCAGAAGAATTGCCAGAATACGAAGGTTTGCCCGCCAGTGGGCACGACGATTCTCGGGGGTAGCCATATGGAAACAATGCCTTTGCTGAGCCGCCCGGGATGCGTCAACGGGCAATTTGACGGCGGAGTGTAATCGCAACCGGATCGACTTGAACCACGCCCTCGTCTCGCGCGCCTCGCGGGTGGTGTGGCGTTGCCGCTTCATCCGCGTCGCCGATCGCGTTCGTCAAGGAGCGAAAAGCCGATTCGTTTTCCATCCGCGGTTGTCTCGGATGAGCCGAGCTTGCGCTGACCCTGCCTGCTGATTCATTTCGGTTTCATGCGCCTCTCTTTTTCTTTCCCCGCCCTGGCGGCGGCCTCGCTCGTTCTCAGTGGCTGTCGCGAACCCCAGGTTGCCACGTATCGGGTGCCAAAGGAGCCGCCGCCGATGGCCGCCGCCCCCGCCGACGCTAACCATCAGCACGTTCAACCCGGCGCGCCCACTGCGGCTCCAGCGGCGCAGTCGACTCCCGCATCGTCCGCGCCGATGGCCCCGTCAGGTGGTACGACCATGGCGAATACGCCGGTGGCGACCGCGGCCGGCACGGGTCTCGCGTGGACTGTTCCCGCGCACTGGCCATCGAAGGGCGCAAGTGGGATGCGTAAAGGCACGATCACGATTCCGGGCGAGGGTGGTGCGAGCGCCGAGTTGGCGATCACTGCGTTTCCGGGCGACGTCGGCGGCGATGTGGCCAACGTCAACCGTTGGCGGGGCCAGATTCAACTCGCCCCCCAGTCCCCCGATGAGGTTTTGCGGTCGATTCAGCGGATCGAAGCGAATGGCCTGAAGATTGGCGTTGTTGAAATGGCGAACTCAGCGGGCGCCACGCCGACTCGCGTCTTGGGCGCGATGGTCCCGTTCGAGGGTTCCACCTGGTTCTTCAAGGTCACCGGCCCGGACGCGCTCGTCGCCAAGGAGAAGGATGCGTTTCTCGCGTACCTGCGCACGATCAAGCCCGCGAACGGTTGAGTTAACGCGCAGGCCACTCCGCGCTTTTCTTCCGCTCGCCGCGTTTCATGAAACTGCTTTTTCTCCTCGGCTGCCTGGCGTTGGTCGCCGGCTCGGCCGTCGCTGCACCCAGCGATGCGAACGGCTGGAGTTACACGGAACTGCGTCGTTATCGCGCGGCCGAGGCCGGTCAGGGTGTCGCCGTGGATCACGAGTTTTTCTACGCGATCAACAACCATGCCATCGGAAAGTATCGTAAGGACTCGGGTGAGCGCGTCGCCTCGTGGGACGGCGGCGCGGGGGGTGAGATTGTTCACCTGAACTCGGGCAGTATCGTCGACGGTAAACTGTACACGGTGCACTCGAATTATCCGGCGGTGCCCATGCTCAGTTCGGTCGAGATCTTCGATCCCGCAACGCTCAGGCATGTCGCGTCCCACAGCTTCGGCCGGATGGACGGTTCCTTCACCTGGCTCGAGCGCCTCGACCAGCGGTGGATTGCATGTTTTGTCCACTATGGGAAACGCGGAGCGGAACCGATGCGGGATCCGACGTGGACGCAACTCGTGGCGTTTGATGACGCGTGGCGCAGGACCGGAGGGTGGGCGCTGCCGGCCGATTTGCTCGCCCGCATTGGCGACCGCGGGTACAGCGCGTCGGGTGGGGCGTTTGGGCCCGGAGGTTATCTGTATTTGACCGGGCATGACAATCCCGAGCTCTACGTTTTGGCGTTTCCGCGGGCCGGCTCGGTTTTGAAATGGCTGGCGACCCTTGCGGTACCGGCCGAGGGCCAGGCGTTTTGCTGGGATCCCGCGGACCCGTCGCTGCTTTATACCATCGCCCGCAAGACCCGCGACGTGGTGGTCGGCCGCGTGACGCATCCGAATAAGTAAGCCGAGTTCGACCGAGAAGCAGGGCGGCACGGCCGTTCCGACGAGGCGGTCCTTGATCAGGTCGACCGAGGCGATGGGGGGTGATACTTTTTGCATTGCGGCCGGAACGGCGCCGCCAAGCAATCGCACGTTTCGCTGATGTCTCGTCGTACTTCCCGTCCCCTTCCACCGCGTGAGACCCCAGCATGGGTCGTTCCGGGGGCGTGGATCGGGTTCGCTCTATTTGTCGTGACCTTGGTCGCGTATGCGCCGGCCATCACGGCGGAATTTATTTGGAACGACAGCGACTACGTGACGGCGCCGGAGTTACGTTCCCTTTCCGGCCTCTGGCGGATCTGGTTCGAAGTGGGGGCGACGGAGCAGTATTATCCGCTCCTGCATAGTGCATTCTGGGTCCAGCATCAGCTCTGGGGCGATGCCCCGACCGGTTACCACCTCGTTAACATTTTCCTGCATGCGACCGCCGCGTGTCTGTTGGTCGCGACCGTGCGCCGGCTGGCGATTCCGGGGGCGTGGTTGGCGGGTTTTATTTTTGCGCTACACCCGGTCCATGTCGAATCGGTGGCATGGATCTCGGAACAGAAGAACACCCTCTCACTCGTCTTCTACCTCATTGCGGCGCTGCTTTATCTGCGTTTCGAGCAGGAGCGTCGGCGTAATCTCTACCTCGCGGCGACCGGCGTGTTTGTTCTCTCGCTCTTGAGCAAGTCCGTGACCGCTACGCTCCCGGCAGCGATCCTGGTCGTCCTATGGTGGAAGCGGGGACGTCTCGAATGGAGGCGTGACGCGTTACCGCTGCTCCCGTGGCTTGTCCTAGGGGCGGCGATGGGTGTCTTTTCCGGGTGGGTCGAGAAGACCTATGTCGGCGCCCAAGGATCGGAGTTCGATTTGAGCCTCCTCCAACGGAGTCTGCTCGCGGGCCGGGTGGCGTGGTTCTACGTCGGCAAACTGTTCTGGCCGGCTGACTTGATCTTTATCTATCCGCGCTGGACGGTCGATCCGACGCAGGCATGGCAATGGCTTTTCTCGTTGGCTGTAGTCGTGGCGCTGGTCGCGCTTTGGCTGATACGTGGACGCTGGCGGGCGCCGCTCGCGGCCGGGTTGTTTTTCGGCGGCTCGCTGGTGCCGACGTTGGGTTTTTTCAACGTCTACGCGTTCATTTATTCCTACGTGGCAGACCATTGGCAATATCTGCCGAGCATCGGCTTGGTGGTGCTCGCATCGGCGGGGATGACGCGGGCACTGGCGGCGAAATCCGCAGGTTGGCGCCTCGGGCTTCCGGGCGCGCTGCTCGCGGTGCTGGCGATCCTAAGTTTCCAGCAGAGCCGAATGTATGCCGACATGCGAACGTTCTACGCCACGACGATTGCGAAGAATCCGGAGTGTTGGATGGCATATAATAATCTCGGAAATTTGCTGCGTAATCGGGGCGAGTTTCAACTGGCGCGGGTCCAACTCCAGGAGGCTTTGCGCGTCCGCCCCGATCTCTACAAAGTGCACTATAATCTCGGCAACGTGCTCTGGGATCTGCGCTTACCGTCCGACGCCACACGCTCGTATGAACGCGCGCTGGAACTGAAGCCCGATTACCCGGACGCCCACAATCACCTGGGCCGGGTGCTCCTCAGCCAAGGCCGGCGGACTGAGGCATTACATCACCTGCAGGAAGCGCTGCGACTCGATCCAGGGTATCATGATGCACGGAACAATCTCGGAATGGCTTTGCGTGACATGGGCCGGCTGGACGAAGCAGTTGCTGAATTTGAGCGAGTCATCCGGGTGGAACCCCTGATGGCTGCGGCCCATCTCAATCTTGCGCTGACGCTCTCGATCTTGGGGCGCACGTCAGAGGCAACGGAAAGTTACCAGACGGCGCGGCGCCTTAATCCGCGGATTCCCGAGTTACGCGGAGTTTCGCCCTGACAGCTGCTACGGACACGGTCGCGAAACGCCTGGTCGCGACCCGGGTGCCAGGCACTCCGCGTCCGGCTCCTGGCGCGGGAACAGGCCGTCCGAGCGCACCCCAATAATGCAACTGGATCTCGTTAGCGATTGATACTTAAGGCCGTCCTTTCAGGGCAGTCCCCGAATCTCCGCCCAACTGGCGCGGAAGCGCCGGCAGGCCGTTCACGGGCAGCTGGCGTTGACCTGTATTTAGAACTAAATTAATAATCTGACTATAAGAGGCATCTTGTTTTTTAGGTGTAATTTAAGAATGGAATAACAGTTTACGAACCATCGGAGACTTCCCCTTTATCTGCGCTTGCATCCGGATCGGGCTTGCGCTCACTTTTCACGTGCTCGGGCCGCTGCTTTACCAGCAGCGACCCGAGGTCACTCTTACCCTCTTACCCGGACGCCCTTACCCGGCCTGAACGTCGTCTGTCCTTTGGCGACTTCCGTTAGTGCTTTTGACCTATGAATGCTGCGACACCTCCCAAACCGTATCGTCGACTCGTTGCGCTGGCCCTTGGCTGGCTTGTAAGTATAGTGTCCCTCTCTGCCCAGACCGCCGGAACCGGCACTGTCCAGGGTAGAATTTTTAACCCCGCCAACCAGGAATATGTCCGCAATGCGGAAGTCCGGTTGGAAGGCACTCCCCAGGTGGCCTATACCGAGAATGATGGCACGTTTCAGTTTAGAAACGTTTCGTCCGGTGAGGCGACCGTCTCCGTAACGTACACGGGTTATAATCCCGTGCGCGAGACGTTCACGGTCTCTTCCGGACAGACCGCAATGCGCGAAATCAATCTGACCAGTACCTCAGCCGGGCCCGCCGGGAAGGACGCGGACGGCATTCTCAAACTCCAGGCATTCACGGTCTCCACCGAGCGCGAAGGCAATGCCAAGGCCATCATGGATCAACGCCGTAACATGGACATCAGCACGTCCGTGTCGTCCGACATCTTCGGCGACGTGGCCGACGGCAACGTGGGCGAATTCTTGAAATACCTTCCCGGCGTCGATCTCGATTATGTCGAGTCTGAAGCCCGTGGTCCCCGCCTTGGCGGGATGGACGGCCAATATGTGGGCGTTTCCTTCGACGGTCAGCGCACCGCCAGCGCGGACGCCAATCGTGGCGGCGGCGACGCGTCCCGTGCGACCAGCTTCGAAGGTTTCTCCATCACCGCGATCGAGTCGATCGAGATCAGCCGTACCACGAGTGCCGAGTCCGACGCGGATTCGCCGGCCGGCACGATCAACATGAAGACCAAGCGTGCCTTCGATCGGAAAGGCCGCCGGATGGCCTTTAACGCCGCCATCAACTTCAACGCCGAGGAGTTTACCCTTAAAAAGACGGCAGGTCCTCGCGATGGCGACTCTTACAAGTGGAAGCCGAATCTCACTCTCGACTATTCGGAGTCGTTCTTGAACCAACGGCTCGGCATTCTCCTGAGCGCGAGCCGGGCCAATTCCTATACGGAGCAATATCAAGTTTCCCAGGCGCATAATCGCAGCGCCACGGCCACCGACCCGCGTCCGCATGTCATCCGCCAGATTGGTTTCAAGGATGGCAATAAGACGATTTTGAAGGACGCGTTCATGTTGACTGCCGATTACCGCGCAAGCCCCAATTTGGTCCTCTCGCTCAATGCGATCTATACGTACACCGAAGGTGAGTTCTGGAATCGAGATTTCACTTGGGTGGCCGCAAACGATAACGCCAATGTCAACAACGGTCGTAGCCGGGTGGGTGGCGACGGCCTCCTGACCGTTGTAGGGACGCGTACTCCTACTGGCTCGATTGATAACGTCTCGACGCTGAATCTCGGGGGCGGCTCTTCCTCCAAATTAACCTACACCCGGACGGTTTCGCCAAAGTTCGAATACAAGGCCGGCTCCTGGATCGTTGACGGCGCCTTGAACTATTCCCGCTCGGTTAATAACTACGAATCGCTTGAACGTGGTTGGACCAACGGTGAAGGCGGCGGTGTCCCCAGCAGTTTTGTAGCAACCCGGCCTAATCCCGAGTCCTGGGAATGGACGATCCGGCAGACCGGCGGGAACAACTGGTACGACCGCTCCAGCTTTGTTGACACCAACCCCCGCTCGGGTGGAACGCGCGTCAACAACGACGATCGGACGTGGGTCACCACCCTTCTCGCCGGTCAGCTCAATGCCCGATGGGCGGTTCCGTTCATGCGCCGGTTCCCGACCTTGCTGAAGTTTGGCGGTAAGCTTGCCGGAGAAAGCCGCGACAACAATAACATGTCCGACTGGAATATCTGGTCATACACTGGACCGGGCGGAAACACGGTGACCACCAATGACCAGGGGATTAATGTCAACACGGCCTTCGGCAATTGGTCGAACTTGGGCTTCATCTCACCGCATCCGTTCGACATGGGCACCACCAACGGACTCACGGTCTTCAACATCGCGGGACAGCAAGGCATGCCGCCACGCGCTGACCGGGAACGGATCGGTCAGCTGTTCCATGAACGTCCGGATCTGTTCGTGCATATGGGAAATGCCGATAATTATTACAACACCCACATCGCCAATAAGCGCGATTTCCGACAAACGATTTCGGCGGCCTATATTCAGGCTGACGTGCGCGTCACACCTAAGCTCCAGGTTCGCACCGGCGTCCGGATGGAGAATACGCTGAACGAACTTAAGGAATTCGCGCCCCAACTTCGTGATGATGTTGTCGCTCAGGGCTTCCCGACCAACGCAGCCGGCCGCGCCACCACGATCGAGGGCTTGCAATATCAGTATCAAAGCAAGCCGCGGGTCACTCGCGAATCGGAGTACCATAATTACTTCCCCTCGATCCTCTTGAAGTATCAAATCCTGAGGAACTTTGAGTATCAGGCTGGATTCAACCGCGCCATTTCACGCCCGCCGATCGACAATCTCACCGGTCTATGGGTTGTGGATGAAGTGAACGAGCGGGTGAATGCGCCGAACCCGAACCTCCCACCCGAACACTCGAAGAACTTCCAAACCCGCCTGGCGTACTACTTTGGTGGGCGCGCTCCTGGGCAGCTCTCGCTCGCAGTTTCGCAGAATACGATCAGTAATCTTCGGGAGACGTTCGATTTCTCGGCCGAGGAATTCGGAGTGACCGATGAGGAATTCTCTACCTATATCTTCCGTTCAACCCGGGTGAGTTCAAATTCCCGCCGGTTCCGCAATATGGAAGTGGCCTACCAGCAGACCCTCGGCTTCCTGAACGAAAAATTCCGCGGTACGAGTCTCAACTTCGCCTATACTCGTTCGTATGCCAGCCAGCGTCGCAACAACCTCTCGCCCCATCGTTTCACCAGCCGCTTGGGTTATGCCTACCGGAAGTTCAACGGTTCGATTGGCATGGTCTACCGCGATAGGTCTCCCGATGGCATCTACGGCCGCTACAAGGAAGAGCTCACGCAGTTCGACCTTTCGCTCACCTGGAAGCTCACGCCTCGCTATTCGATGTACGTCCAGGGCCGCAACATCACCGGCAAACCGGTGAAGTGGATGGAGTCTGGTCCCTTGGATGTTGAAGGCGTGAATCCCTCGTTGCGCACCATGCAGGAATACGGCGCCAACTGGGTCTTCGGCGTCCGCGGCATGTTCTAAGTGCACGGAAGCTTCGGCTTTACATTCAAGCGCCGGCCTGCCCAGGCCGGCGCTTTTTTGTGAGCGCGATCCGGCACACCTGCGGGACAGTGAACAGGAGGGAAAACATTTACGTTCGGCGACCCTCCTGCAGAGGAGAAGGTCTGGCCGAAGGGCAACTCCGGCCTCGTTGGTGGGCGTGGAAAGGAGGCCGGACAAAGCGCTGGTCCGGGGTCTGGGCTGCAACCGCACCATTTCGCATCTCCACGCCGCGTACCGGGTAAAGGCATTCAGCCGGATGGTCTCACCAATCTGCTTGATCCTAAATTCAGCAGTATATCTTAAACACAGATTACACCGCCGAGCACGGATCCAGAGGTTTACATATGAAGAGGCACCTAGCCGCAATTCACCCGAAGGTGAAGGGACGGTAATTGATAATGCCTTGGTCGTCTGTGCTCATCGGCGGAATCTGTGGTCTCAACTGCATTTTCTACTGATATGCTCGAATCGGGCCCTAGC
>CAYVDZ010000023.1:0-17861 GCA_964450575.1 uncultured Opitutus sp. | reverse complement strand
ACCGGAGTCGTGCACGCCGTCGCGAAGGATGGCCCCGCGGACGACGTTCGCGACGCGGGACATGATCCGGCGCATGGTGCTGTCGTGGCGGTCGACGCGCCAGCCGCACGCCAGATCGACCTTGCCGGATTCGACCAGCTCGAGGAGCGCCGGAAAATCTCGTGGATCGTTTTGTCCATCGCCATCCATCATGAGGAGAAACTCGCCGCGAGCGGCGTTGAGTCCTTTGAGCAGCGCGAGGGCCTGGCCGGAATTCTTTTCCATCGCAAGTTCGACGCACTCGGGCCAACGCGCATGCGCTTCGGCAATTTCGGCGGCGGTACTGTCGGTGCTGCCGTCGTTGACGAGGATGATCGCAAAGGGGCGCCCAAGTCCGCGCAGGACTGCCGTGGAACTCTCCACGAGCGGGAGGATGTTGCCGGCTTCGTTATAGACGGGGACGACGAGAGAGAGGTGGGGCAAAACGGTCACGGTTCCAGGATGAACAGGACGCAGATGACGCCCGGTCGCAAACCGAGAAATGATTCACGATACGTGCGACGCAGTCGGGCCCGCACCGCTTCGGCCTGATCGGCGGCGACGATAAGAAGCGCGCCGTCCAACTCTTCGGGCGGCGTGGTATAGAATCCCACGTTGTCGATGCCGCGAAGGTACCAGGGAAGCGGCCAGTATTCGTCGCTGATGACACGGATCGGTTGATCGGGGGCGGCTGCGCGTGCGGCTTCGGCGACAGCGCGATACTTTCGCACGTCGGGCGTGCTGTGGACGTAGGCGTAAGGATTACGTTGGTCGGCCGGGCGAAGAAACGCGACGCGCTGAGTTTGTTGATACAGAGTGACGATAGTGACAAGCGTGAGCGCGAATCCGACGATCCGGCCGATCCACCCCCAGCCAATGGCAGCGACCGCGCTGGCCGCCAGTAACGCGAACCCAGGAATGAAGTGCACCGTGTGCCACGGGGTTTTGTAGGCAAAGTACGAAAACGCGCCAGCCACCAGCACGGCATAGACCGCGGACCAGGTGAGAAATGCGTCCTGGCGGCAGCGCTTGATCGCGAGGAGCACGCCGGCCACGACCAGAGGAGAAAAAGCAATCTGATGCCAGACCATGCCGCCTTCGCGGTACCAGCCAAACATCCGGAGATAATACCACCACGCCTTCTCATGTCCGGTGGGTTCCGCGGCGGCGCCGAAACGCGTCAGCGCGTGCGCATAAGCTCCGAGGGCGTCGCGCACGCCGGCGGGATGGGTGCCGAACGACGAGTAGTTCAGCGCAGCGGTCAGAAACGCGGCGCCCACGGCAAAGAGCAGAGCCCGCCTCCAGTGACGCGAACGTGACAGCGGAGTGCTCGCGGTGGCGGTGGAGCCGCCCGACGGGCGGGACAACGCGATTGCGGCGGCGGCGGCGACGGCGGCGCAGGCGAGAAAGAGCGGCGCGCTCGCCTTGGTGGCCTGCATCAGGCCGGCGGATACACCGGCGACGATGGCCCACCCGAGGTGTCCGCGACGCCACCAGAGTACGACGCACAGAAAGGTCGCCAGCGTGAACGTGACCAGGAGCGTCTCCTGCACGAAATAACGGCTGTAGTAAACCGAGGGAGGCGAAACTGCGAGGAATGCGGCTGCGGCCAACCCGGGCCATGAGGGCGCGACCCGTCCTCGCCTGTCGGTGGGCGCAGCCGTAATTTTGTCGCGTGTCGCCGCCCGGCTGGCTCCGGTGGTTGCGAGCGCGGCGATCAGTAAAACGGATACGGTGCCGAAGCACGCCGGAACCAGGCGAACCGTGGTCTCGGTGAGGGCGGCGAGGGTGTTTTCGCCGCGGATCCACGCCACGACGGCCCCCGCGAAGTAGAGGGTGGGGCCATGGTGATCGCGCGGATCGAAGGCATAGCGGCCCGACTCGATCAGTTCACCGAGTTTCACGGCCTGGTTCGCCTCGTCGGCGTGCATGGGCCGGTTGTCGAGGTCGCGGGTGCGCAGCCAGAAAGCCACGGCCACAATGATCGCCAGGGTCAACCAGCGGAGGAGGGAAGTCGGGGCGGAACGCACTGCGGACAGCAAAGACTGTTTTCCGCCGGGAGCGAAGCGAAGAAACGGGCAGACCGCGTTAAATGCTTCGTCTCGCGGCGGTGCAGTTCCGATTACAGCTGGTCGGTATGCTCAACTGCTTTCACCTCCTTGGCAGATTTTGAGCATATAGCACCTTTGTGAGTAGCTCGTGGAATAGGCTTTGGGGGCATCCCGCTGATTAGGCCGATTGTGACCGTCCGTAGGACGCCTTCGACGAACGGGTGCGGGGGGCGCAAATGGAAACGCTCTCCGGCTGAAGCTTTGGCAGCTCATCGTCGCCGCCCGAATATTGTGAAACGCACGTTTCGGCACGACCAGTTTCATGTCGCATATGCGACATAAAACTGGTCGTACCCGGCACGTGCGTTGTTTGTTTCCTGGTTTTCCTCCTGCTCGGCTCCGCGAAGGACGGGGCGTGAACACTGCACCTTCGCAGGCGTCAGGGGGATATCGAATCCGAGGCTTATGGGGTCTAAGGGCACGACTAGCGATTGCGTCTGAATAACCCGTGATCGCGTTTTCGTCTCCTGAAAACCTTGGCAGTGATCCGCAGTTCCTCTGTTCGCTCGATTACGCCCCTCTTGATCGACCGAATTGCCCGCGCTCTTAGTCGCCCGACCAACTGGATGTCGCATATGCGACATCGTTTTGGTCGGGCGTCGGACGCGAGGCAGTTGACCATGATCCAGCCGGACAAAAACGATCCGGATTTATACTAAAGTTAATCGTTCCTTAAAATGCGGTCTCTATAAAGGTGCGAAGAAAGCCCGCATTGATTGACGCACTTGCGTAAGCCGCGGTGCGGGCGAGGCAAAGTCCCAATGAGGCAGGCCGGGGAGACCGCACGGACTATCCGTGACCGGAACAAATGAGCCGTTTCCAGAAAGCCTCTTCAGCATCGAGGAGGCGCTTGATATAGGTTTCGTCGCGCCGGACCTCGAGGCGTACAGGGGGATAAGGGGGAAAGTAGTACCAGATATCGATCACTGGCAGGCCGGTGACGGCGAGCACATGCTGCAACTGGCCCACATGGTGTCGCGACGGGCGGTGGGCGGCCGCGGCTCGACGATAGGCGGAAGGGCCGCATTTGATTTCCACCAGGTGTTCGCCGTCGGCGGAAATGCCATCAAGACTCGCGCGGAGCCACACGCGCTCGACGTTTTGCAGGCAGGCCGGCTCCAACTGCATTCCGACTTGTATACAGTACTGGGCGCGAGCGGCTGGTTCGAGCGCCTTGCCTTGGGTTCGGGCAAAGTTACGTTCGGCTTCGCGCGTCGGTTGCTGCTTTTCCGCGAACAGTCCTTCCGCGGTCTTGAACGGATTCTCGCCCATGATCGTAGCGGCGTCGGAAGAGCCGATACCGCCCCGTCGCCACTCGCGCCAGGCATCTGTCCCTTCAGTCAGGTCGATGACATGGTATGGGCGCGGCATGATAAACCGGATAAGGTCCAGACCTTCGATGTTTTGACGGCGAACTTCGCGATGCCCGCGCCGGTCGATCACGTCCTTGGTTAGCTCGTGGGATCGGGCGGTGTTTCTGCGTCGAGCGCGTGCGAGAGAATGAGCTTCGAGAACGAACCCTCGCTCGGGTTTGCGAGGCGCTCGCGGAGTTCGTTATCGAAGGCAGCACGATTGAACCCTGGCTGATTTTTTAATGCCGCGACGATCGCCAGGATGGCGACGCCGACTTCGGTGAATTTCTCGGAAAGGATTTTTGCAAGGTGGTCGTGATCGTGTTCGCTCATGATGAAACTAAAGCTGGAGTCCCTAGCCCGGGTTGTACAGCGGCATGGCGGTGAAAGGGCTCGAAATGGCTGGGCGGTGTCTGCGAATGGCGCTTAACGTGGTTCGGGAAATGAGACGGAGACAGGCAGGAATGCCTGTGCGACGTTTTCCGGTCCATCGGACGAGTGACGTGCCGCGGTCCGATCGTGAGGCTCGCCGGCGCTTTTGGCACCTACAGTTTACGGCGGGCCATCCAGTGACTTCGGGACTGCGGTGGGCGCGGCACTCACGTTGAATAATAGCATGTAATCGGGCGGGACAAACGCAGTCGGCCCGACAACGTGGTGCGGTGTCGTTAAAACAGAGTCGTCACCCGTGGATTGCCTATGCCGAATTGACGGCCTTGTTTTTCATGCAAGGTGCGGCGTTGGGCATGTGGTTTGTGCCGCTGACCAATGTGCTCGATGCGCATGGTCTGCAGGACATCAAGCCATATGCATTCGCGACCTCGGGCATCGCGGCTTTCATTTCGCCGTTGTTTTTTGGGGCGGTGGCAGACCGGCATGCTTCGCCGGTTGTGGTGTTGAGGGGACTCGCCTTGGCCACGGCGGGGGCGATGACGCTGGCGGCATTCGCGATTCAAGGGGGCAATCCCTGGCTGGTGCTCGGGGCGATTCAACTGCATGCGTTGTGCTCCGCTCCGGCTTGGAGCATCGCGGCGACGGTGGTGTTTTCGAGCCTGCGGAACGCGCGGCGCGAATTTGGTCCGATCCGTGCGGTTGCCACGCTGGGATGGATGGCGGGTTGCTGGCTGGTCAGCGCCTTGAATGCCGATGCCTCCATCCGCGCGGGATTTTTCGGCGCGGTGGCGTGGTTGATTGTCGCGGGTTTGACGTTTCTATTGCCGCGTCGGGAGCCACCGCGGGCGATTGCGCCGGTGACGCTGCGCGAGCGGTTCGGGCTGGACGCGCTGTCGTTACTCAAAAACAGCGATCACCGCGTCGTCTTTATTACGGCGGCGCTCTTTAATATATCACTGGCGGCGTTCTATCCGTACACGCCTCCCCATTTGCGCGAACTCGGATTCATGCATACGTCGTCGTGGATGAGTTTGGGCCAGGTGACTGAGATTGTCGCCATGCTGGCGTTGGCGCGGCTGCTGACGCGCTGGCGGCTGAAGTGGATCATCATTACGGGACTTCTGATCGGGGTGGTGCGTTTCGCGCTTTCCGCGGTGGATGAACGGGCGTGGCTCCTGGTGAGCATCTCGCTGCACGGCGCTTCGTACACGCTGGTGGCGATCACGGCGCAAATTTATCTGGAGCAGCGGGTCGATCCTGCGTGGCGGGCGCGGGCGCAGGCGTTGCTGTCGCTCATGGTAAGTGGGGTGGGAAATCTTGCGGGTTACATGGGAGCGGGATGGTGGTTCGCACAAACTGCCGCGGAGTCGGGACAGGATTGGACCCTCTTCTGGCTGGGATTGGCCGCGGTATCGGGGGCGGTCGGCGTCTATTTTCTCGCGGCCTATCGTGGTCGGGGGAAGGCGGAGCGGATATGAGAAAGAATCAGAATTCGGAGCGATGATCAGAGCGCGGCGGAAACGACGTTGGAGGGGCGCCCTACTTAGGTTTCATCTTGAGCCGAAAGCGTGGTCCGCCATAGGTCGATGCGACCCATGAAGCGATTTACTTTGGCTTTAGCAGTGATCGCACTCGCCACCCCGGCGTTTTCGCAATCGATTCCGCTGGGAGAGATTGTGAGCAGCGATCGCTCCATTCGAGACCCCCTTTATAAAGTGACGGCGCGGTATCCGGCGGGGTGGGTCGTTCGCGGCGTAACCCGCTGGGGGGACCGGGAGACAACGCTGTTCATGGGCGAGCCAACGCAGACAGGCTTTGCTTCGATGTATTATCGCATTCCGTCGGATCCACGACTGATCCTCGACTTGGAGTGGGATCTGCGGGAGGCGGCGAAAAAGAAAACCCAACAACGGATCGAGGGAGGTCTCGCCGACTATGGAATCGTGGCCGGGAGTTTTTCCTTTCGACTCGTGGGGGATCTACCCGCGCTGAGCTACGTTGCTCGTTTCACGGTCAGCAGCACGACGTATGGAGAGTATTTTGTGCGAGTGTTAAGCTCGAGGGGCGAAGCCTTGTTTTTCTTGCGGGCACCGCTCGAGCAGTTTGAGCCCTTGCGGATTGCGTTTGAAACCATGGTCGAATCCGTGCGGTTGCCCTAGGAGGGCAAATCCGGGTTGCGGGTACAGGAGCGGTCGCCGCGACGAATCCGCCGCGGGAGCTCGGGATAAATTCCCGAGGAACTGCTCGCCCGTCCATTTGATCGACGGCAGGATGCCTTGATGACCACCGTTGCCCGCCTTCTCACTCTTGATCAGGCGCTTTTGATGAGGTCGATGCTCGAAGGATGCGGGATCAAGGCTTACGTCCCCGATGAATTCGCGGCGCAGACGGATCCCGTGATTTTCATGGGGAGCATGAATAGTATTCGCGTCCAGGTGGACGATGATGACGCGATTGCGGCCCGCACGATTCTCGCTCAGACCGGGAACACGGCCGAAACCTGAGGCATGGCACATTCCGCCGCTCAGGCGGCGAAGGAGGGCGGCCGTTTGGCAGGCATGGCTCCGTGAAGACGATCGCGGTAGGTCGTCGGCGACTCCCCCATCACGCGACGAAAGACCCGGTTGAACTGGGATAACGATTGGAAGCCGGCGGCGTAGGCGGCCTCGCTAATCCGCATGGTCGGGGTGATGAGCATTTGTTTGGTGAGTTCGACCCGGGAGCGCGCGAGATACTCGGTGAGCGTTAGCCCGGTTGTCAGTTTGAAGACCTTGCAGAAATAAAAGGCGCTCATGTGAGCGACGGCCGCAATTTTCGGCAGAGATAACGCGTCACCGATGTTTTTCGCGATAAAGGCACTGGCTCTCACGACGCCGATCGGTTCGGCATCGGTGGACATTAACATCAGTTCATTGCTGAGCAGTGAAAGATGTTGGGCGAAGCTCGAGAGGATTCGCAGAACAGCATCGTATCGCACGGTGGTCAGGACACGCGTCTCAAAGTACGCGGCCTGAAGCTGCGCCAAGTCGATGGAAGTTCGCATTGGTTTCAACTGGGTGAGAATGGAGCGGAAATCTTTCTCGGAAGGAGCGCGCAGGAGAACCTGACCGGTTTGGAGGTGACCGATCAGGGTGTCGCCAACCCGAACCGGGATCGAGGATTCGCTCAGGCCGGCAAAGCAACGCGCTGTCTGCGCCCCCGTGGCCGCGGCGCCTTCGAGCACGGTTTGAAAATGGAGGCACGCGCCACACGTTTCGCCGGTACCGATCAGGAGTTCGCAGAAGGGTGATTGTTGCTTTGATCCCTCCATGGGCGGCGCAAATGAGCCAGCGGCGCGCAGCACGAGCGGCAATCCTGTGACGGTTTCGAATGCACTCTGGTAATCGCGAAACAGCTCGGAGGCCTGAAGCCGCGCAATGATATCGTTGGCGGGTGAATCGGCTATTCCGCGAGGAGCTCCGGAAAACCGATACACTTTCATTCGAGCCCAGAGTAACAGCCAATTTCCCGGCCGCCTATAGTAAAACGGATGAATTTACGTTAGGTAAAAGAGTTTAATCCTTTAATATCCTCGCGGAAAGATCGTTCCCCTTACCTGGGGAAAAACCTATCCGTGTTCAGGGCGGGGGATCTCAATGGATGCCGGGAACTTCATTATTCCGCAACGCTGCCTGGTTCGAAGTTCGCGTGAGGATGGAGGGCGCCCTCGTCGAGGTACTGTCGTAGCCAGGACGACTCAGTACGCCTGCATTCGGGTCGCGCGGGGGGAGGAGGCGATTTGCCCTTGCCGCCCAACGCGCGGTTGTCCCGGGGCGGAGTTCGTTTAACCGGACGGCCAGTTTTGCCGGCCATCCGAGCACGACGCGGGCGGTGCCGTGGCGGCAGGCGGCGACGATTTTTCGACCGGCGCCCTGCGCGTTCATCGAGAGCAGCGGCAATGAGTCGGTGACCGCAAACCAGGCATGCTCCTGCCGGTGGCGGCCTTTAAACATCGCGTTGCGCGGCGAACCGGTGTGCATCAGGCCGGGGCAGACGGTCGTGACGAGAATGCGATCGCGGTGCAATTCGGCGCGAAGTCCTCCTTGAATGAATCCTGAAATCCTCCTTGTCCCCACTGACCGGCAACGCGGCGGACTGCGCCAGCGTTCACCCGCGATCGCACCACGCCGCTCTGGCCTGCCGTTCGGATTGGTCCTCGGCGCGGCCGCCGGTCTGGCCATGGCGGTGGCCGCTCGTCGACCGACGTATTCGTTTCGTGGTCGCACGGTAATCATCACGGGCGGCTCCCGCGGACTCGGCCTGGTCCTCGCCCGTGAGTTTGATGACATTGGGACGAAACTTCAGCGGGCTTTTCGGCTACCGATAGTTTGGGCTGACGTTGTAACCGGCGCCATCGGATCATCCGCGTGAAACGGGATGGGAGGTTCTCCATTCCTCCGAACGGGTACCCGGCCCTGGCGAGAAAGCCGGGTTTGGGAGCGAGGTTTCCGACAATGGTCTTGAGCTGGATGATCCAACTCTCACAGTGACGGGAGTCGGACCTCCCCGGCCAGTGTCGCCCCCGCTGTATTCATGATCTGTACCCTTGCGCCCGAGAGCTCCGATGCGGAAGCGCGGGTTCCACTCACTCCCACCACCGCTCAGGAACTCGGCAAACTCGGAATCGAGGTGCAGGCTGCGCCGGGTTTGGGTCGTGCCAGCCACTACGCCGATGCCGATTATCAGACCGCAGGTGTGAGGTTGACCGATGATATTGCTGGTGCGCTGGCACAGGCCGATCTCGTGCTTCGGGTGAACAAGCCCTCGTTGGCTGATATTGCTGGGATGAAGCGTGACGCGGTGCACCTGAGTTTCCTGGATCCCTTTAATGAAGCTGGATTGATTGCCGCGTTCGCGGCCGCGGGGGTGACGGCAGTCAGTTTGGAAATGATTCCCCGCACGACTCTCGCGCAGAAGATGGATGCGCTCAGTTCGCAGGCCAGTCTGGCCGGTTATGCGGCGGTGATCGAGGCGGCGCAGCGTTTGCGCAAGGTGCTTCCAATGATGATGACGCCTGCCGGCACGATCCTGCCGGCGCGGGTGTTTGTGATCGGCGCGGGCGTGGCGGGGTTGCAGGCGATTGCCACCGCGAAGCGATTAGGCGCGCGGGTGGAGGCTTTTGACACCCGGCCGGTCGTGGAAGAACAGGTGCGTTCACTGGGAGCGAAGTTTGTGAAGATCGATTTGGGTCAGACCACGCAAACCGCGGGCGGCTATGCCCAGGCGTTGACTCCTGAGCAGATCGCGCGGCAGCAGGCGGGAATGGCGAAACTTTGTGCCCAATCCGATATCGTGATCACGACCGCCAAGGTGTTTGGTCGCAAGGCGCCTCGCCTGGTCACTCAGGCAATGCTGGAGGGCATGCGCGACGGGAGTGTGGTCGTCGATCTCGCGGTGGATACCGGGGGCAACGTCGAAGGCTCGATCCCTGGCCGGGACATAGTCACGCCGAACGGCGTCCTGATCGTGGGCCACCGTTCACTCGAAAACACCGTGGCGCATCATGCCTCGCAGGTGCTCGCCGCGAATTACGCGGCGTGGATCACTCATTTTTGGGATCCCACTGCCAAGGCCCTCCGGCTCGATCTCGCCGATGAGATTCTCAAAGGCTGTCTGATTACCCACGGAGGACGAATCGTCCATCCGCAATTCGCGACGTCCGATTCCGCCCGGGATCAACCGTCTCAACTGGCGCCGCGAGGGTAACGCCACGTCCACCATTTAGAATCCCGACCATGGAACTCATCCTGCTTTTTTTCATCTTCACGCTCGCCGGATTTCTTGGCTTGGAGCTGATCTCAAAGGTGCCTTCACAGTTGCACACGCCGCTGATGTCGGGATCGAATGCGATTTCCGGGATTACTATAGTGGGGGCGATTATAGTCACGGGTGCCGATGACGGTTCCTGGATAACCACCATGCTGGGCACGGCTGCGGTTACGCTGGCGATGATCAATGTAGTGGGGGGGTATTTCGTCACGGATCGGATGCTGAGTATGTTCAAGAAGAAAGGCGCGTCCGTGAAAAAGGAGGGCGCGTCGCAATGAATCCCCCAATCCTTATCAACGCCGCCTATATTGTGGCCGCGGGTTTGTTTATTATCGGTTTGAAGATGCTGGGGCGCCAGGCGACGGCGCGGCGGGGCAACGTGATCTCGGGTATTGGCATGTTGATCGCGATCGTGGTGACGCTGCTTGATCGGCAGGTGATTAGTTATACGTGGATCGCGGTGGGGCTGGTGACGGGAGCGGTGATAGGGCTCGCCTGCGCGCGCCTCGTGAAGATGACGGCCATGCCTGAAATGGTGGCGCTGCTGAATGGGTTGGGAGGGCTCGCTTCGCTGATTGTCGGCGCGGCGGAGTTTATGCGCATTCGAATCGGCCAGATTGTGCCCGAGCATCCCCAGTTTACGTCGGGGGCGATCTTTCTCGCGGTCATTATTGGCGGGCTGACATTCACGGGATCGGTATATGCCTTCTGTAAACTGGCCGAATGGCTGAGCGGACGAGCGGTTTTATTTAGCGGGCAACACGTGCTGAACGGCACGATGGCGCTGGGGATGGTTGGAGCGGGAATCATCTTTGTCCTCTCTGGCGATGCGGGGACGGCGCTTACTGCCTTTCTGGTTTTCACGGTCCTGGCTTTGGTGTTGGGATGGACGATGGTGATGCCGATCGGAGGCGGGGATATGCCCGTGGTGATCGCGTTATTAAACAGCCTTTCGGGGCTGGCGGCATGCGCGGCGGGTTTTGTCATCAGCAACAATGTATTGATTGTGGCGGGCTGCCTGGTTGGGACGAGCGGGGTGATCCTTTCGATTATCATGTGTCGGGCGATGAACCGCTCGATCGCCAACGTGGTGTTTTCCGGCTTTGGGGCGAAACCGGCCGCGGCTTCAGCGGAGGGAGCGGTGGTGCAAGGCGAACTGAAGCCGATCTCGGCGGAAGGGGCCTTCTCGGTGCTCGAAGCAGCACGGCAGGTGGTGTTCATTCCGGGCTATGGCATGGCGGTTTCGCAAGCCCAGCATGTGGTGCGTGAGCTGGCGGAAGTACTCGAGCAGAACGGCGCCGAGGTGCGCTTTGCGATTCATCCGGTGGCGGGACGGATGCCGGGTCACATGAATGTCTTACTCGCCGAGGCCGATGTGCCGTATGAGCAATTGGTCGAGATGGATGCCATCAATCCGCTGATGCCCACGATGGAAGTGGCGATCGTGATCGGGGCGAACGACGTGGTGAATCCCGCGGCGTCGAATGACAAGGCCTCACCGATATACGGGATGCCGATCATCAAGGCGCACGAAGCGCGGACGGTGATTTGCCTAAAGCGTGGGAAAGGGGCGGGCTTTTCAGGTTTGGAGAACCAACTGTTTCTCCTGCCCAACACGCGGATGCTTTACGGGGATGCCAAATCGTCCCTGCAGGCGGTGATCGCGGAATTCAAGAGCCTCGCCCGCACGTAATCGGCGTTCAGCCGGTAACGCGGTGAACGGCGACCTCGTGCGTTAAGCGCCCCTTTATTGCGCTTGGATAAACTTGGCGATTGAGGTGGCTGACGTGTAAGCCCCGGAGAGGGAGAGGACGAAGAGCAGGGTCATGATACCGTTTTCCCACCAGCGGGTTTTGTACGTTTCGCCGATATAGCGTGCACTTGCGGTGATCCACCACAACCCGCCTGCCAGCAGGGGGAGCAGGACGACCTGGCCGCTGTTTGCAATCAACGTAAGGGTGACGAAGTCGGGCATGCCGGGAAGCGTCCAGACCAGAGGTGTGACCAGGCAGACGACCACGATCCAGCGATACATGCGGTGGTTTCGGTAGTCGATCGGCCCCGTGCGGGTGGCGGCATGACAGCGGAGCCACGCATGGCTGCCGAGGGCGCCGAGCCCGGCGGCATGGCCGATGAGGGAAGTATAGATCGCGGCGAAAATTCCGGCGTAGAACAACACGCGGCCGCTTTCGCCGAGAACGGAACTGAGCAGCTTCGGCAGATCGTCCAGCGTTTGGATGTGCTTGTCGGGAAACAACAGTTCCGCGCCCAGCGTCCAAACCGCCAGGTTGAGTAGAATCATCACGACAATACTGAGGAGGAAGTCGTAGCGCTGCACCTTGAGGTACTGCGCGCCGCGCCAGCCCTTGGCCTCGAGAAAATAGGGATAGACGAGATTCATCAGCGAGCCGCCGACCGCTCCGATCATCGCCGCGGCGATCAGCAACGGGTCGAAGTTACCGTGTTGTCCCGGCAGCTCGAAGCTGAACAGCCCTTGGGCGACGCCCACCGGATTGATGCCGACCCACAAGGCTGATCCGAGAAACGAAACCGACAGGACGGCCAGGAAAACCATGAACACGAGTTCGAGACGACGGAACGATGGACGGAAAACGAGAATGAGCCCGGTGGCATTACAGAGTATGGCCCATTGCCAGACCTGGCCGAAGCGAAAGACGTTACGGCAGACCTCGCCGACGCCGACGCTCATATAGGAGCCGTAGACGTGCCCCATCACGATGGCGGCGACGAAGAGGGCGGGGGCATACCAGCGATGCAGGCGGGTGAGTCCATCGAGCACGCTTTCGCCATGCTGATTGCAGAGTTGATAACGGGCGATGAGGGAGACGAAGACGTAGCGGAAAATCAATGCGGCTACGAGGACCCACATCAGGGAGTAGCCGTAGTTGCTGCCGGCGATGCCCATGTCGACCACGTCACCGGCGCCGAGCCAGGTGAGCGTGACGACGATCCCGGGTCCGAATGATTTCAGGTACTCGGGCAAAGACCTTGGAACCGGGGCAGGGGAAACCGCGGAGGCGGGCGCGGGCATAGAAGCGGCCGGGTGGCTTGGGGTGACAGCCATGACGGTTGGGATAGTGTATTCACCGCGCCCCGCGACAAGCTTTGTTGGAGCGGGTTTCGCGTCCCGCTCGGGCAGCGCCGAGGGTTCGTGAAGGCGCTTAAGCGAACGCGGGGACTGAGCCTAGCCTAAATCCGGCAGTTCAGATTAACCCCGGATGACGCCGATGGCACGGATACAGAGAATTGCAGATCAAGGAGCACCTGACTGCCGTTTACCCGCAAGGTGAAGGGCCCGAGATGTAGAATGCCTTGGTAATCTGTGTCCATCTGTGAAACCTGTGGATCCAGCTGCGGTTTCCAGGTTTAGAGGCACAAAAAAGGCTGGGACGCGCGGGGCGTCCCAGCCTTTTAAAGCAATCCTATCGGAGATTATTTCGCGGGCGTACCGAACACTTCAATTTCGCAGTAGTGGTTCAGTTCGTCGGACGTGTTACCATTGCTATAGAGGCGGACGTAGCGGCCTTTCGCATTCTTGCCTTCGATCAGGCGGCCTTGGAAGGTTTCGGTATAGGCCTTGTCGCTGCCCTTGCCGAGCTTCGCCGAGTTATCGTCGTCGTTGTTGTACAACGTGCTGACGCCCTTCTTGAAATCTTTGTCGTCAGATATCTGGACGATGACGTCGTGATAAACGCGCGCCTGGGAGTGGAAGTGCCACGCCACAACGGCGGCGACATTGGACGTGCTGCCGAGGTCGACCTGCACCCACTGCAATCCGGGCCCGAGCTCCACATAAGTGCCGTCGGTGCCGCTTTTGTCGCCGTCGGTGATGTACTCCAGCTCACCGATGACCGGGAGCGAATCACTGCTGGTGACGGCCTTGCCCTTGGACAGTAGTGCCGTACCCGCGGGGACCATCAAGTCCTTGCGCGGAGCGGTGCTCAGCGGTTCGAGATTGGCCAGCTGGATCGGGCGCGGCGTGCCGGCAAAAAGCGGGCGGGGCAGCTCAACCTTCAGCGGCACTTTGTCCTGGGCTACCGCCGACGTGGCGAGGGCGAGAGCAGCGAGGAGGAGGGGGAGTGTACGGTTCATGGATTAGGAAAGATTCGAGAATGAGACGGTCGGTACGGCAGGCAAATTCAAGTAAGTTCGGAAAAAAGTCCGAAGTTTCGGCGTGAAACCGGAGCGGGCGTTCAACCGTGCCGGTGCACGGCTGAACGCTCTCGCTCTACTCAGGCTCCGTTGACGATAAAGTCTTCGGGTTTGAAGGTTAGACGCTTTTGAGCCGCGATGGCTTCGTTGACCTTGAGGACGGTGACGGCGGTTGCGAACGCGGACTCGCCCGGACAACTCAAGGGAGTCTTTTTCCGGATCGCATCGAAAAAGTTTTCGAGGTGAGGCTGATGGATGGCTTTGTCGAGGGTGACAGGAATGTCCCAAGCGGAGAGCTGGGCGGTCTCACGAACGTCGACGGTGGCGGACTTTGCCGGGCCACCGAGCTTCGGACGGGGCTTTTCCCACGGCTTGAGGCCGGCGATGGCGCCTTCTCCGGAGTCGGGACGGGAGATGAGCTTGCGTGTGACATACTCGTCCCACTCGGGAGCACGGGCCTCGCGATAGATCTTGGTGAACTTGGGATTCTCGGAGATCTTCATCGCGCCTTCGTCGCCCATGAAATACTCGTGGTAACCGCCGCCGGCGCTCGTGGTCGTGAGCACTTGATAGCTGGCGCGAACCAAGCCTTCCGGGGTGGGGAACTCGTACACGATGATCGCATTATCGTACCACTCGTGGGTCTTGTAATAGTCCACGCCACCGCTCGCGATGATGTTGCTGGGATTGGAGCCGAGTATCCAGTTGTAGACGTCGATTTGGTGCGCACCGAGATCTGAAACCGGGCCGCCGGCGTAGCGCTTGAACCAGCGCCAGTTCCGGAACTCATGCATGTTGGCGTAGCCATATTCGTTGAGCTTGGCATCCGAAAGCTTTTGATTGGCCGGGAACCCAAGGTCATCCGAAACGGCGCGATGCCATTGGCCGGAGATGTTGGTAATGCGACCCAGCAGCTTGGCCTCGCGAACCAGACGATCGCGGGCGTGCTGGTAGCGGGGATTGCTCCGGCGTTGGTGACCGATCTGCAGGAGTTTCTTGGTTTCCTGGGACGTCTGCACCATTGAGCGGGCACCCTCGACCGTGTTTGACATTAGTTTCTCGCAGTACACGTGTTTGCCGGCCTTGAGAGCGGCGTTGGTGTGCTCGGCGTGAACGAAGTCCGGGGTGGCCACGATGACCGCGTCGAGGTCCTTCACATTGGCGAGGAGCTCCTTGTAATTCTCAAAGGGCTGCGCTTCGTGGTTGTACTTCTTCAGCAAGCGCTCCGTGCGGGTGAGATTGTAACCCCAGATGTCACACACCGCCTTGAAACGGATGTCGGGAATCTGGAGTGCGGCGTTGACGAGAATACGCCCCTGCTCGCCGCATCCGATCAGGCCAACGTTGAGAGTATCGGCACCGCCGACATAGGCTTCCGCGGCGCGGGAAACGTAAGGAGCGGCGACGAGAACGGCGCCCAGCTTGGCGCTGGTGCTAAGAAAATCGCGACGCGTAACGGGATTCTGCGAGGAGGGGAGAGGAGGCATGACAATTATCGAGTTAGGGCGGACGGGTCATCACGACGGGCGAAGGATTTGGCGGCCAAAAACCGCCTTTCCGTCCGCACCGTCACTCAACTTATTTAGACGAATCAGACGTGGCAACAGATGCTACGATTCAGTTATTCTTGTCGGCCCAGAGCGCAAATCGATTGTGCCGAACCAGGACCAAGGCGGCGACGAACATCAGCACTTGCATGCCGATCCAGGCGACACCTTCGCCTTCCTGTACCGCCATCAAGCCGAAACCCAAGGCGACGTAAACGAGACCCGTGAGAAGGAGAACGATGCGAGCCTTGAGGCCCAGCAGGATCGCGATCCCGAGGACGATCAGGAGATAACCGAGTGGCAGGGCGAAGCTTTTCGCGGCCCAGAGAGGCAGGAACGAAGCGCCGCTGATGCCGGTGGCGAGGCGATCCATATTCTCGTAGTAGTTCGAGAACGAGTAACTCTTGTTGGCCTCATATTTTTCCACGCCGGCGAGCAGCGTGCGCAAGCCGAGGAACGTGCGAAGCAACAGAAACGCGTACGTGTGTTCACAGCTCTCGCAGGCAGCGAGGGGCGCAGCGGATGTTTGGGAGCGGGAAGAAGCAGGGATGACGTTGGACATGGAAGTAAAAAGCTTAGACGCCGAAACCGGGACGGTAGGGTTTGCTCACGAATGAGTTGGCTTCGGGAAAATTGGTGACCTTCATGGTGGCCGCATCCCACTCAAGCGGGTGGCGGGCGCGGACGGCGACATTGCTGAGGAGGCAAAGCTCTGTCAGCCCAGACGCGACATCGAAATTCGAGCCCGCGGCCGGTCCGCCTTTGCAGGCGCGAACCCATTCCTTAAAGTGATCCCCTCCTTCGACCCGAGGGAGCGTGCGAGATGGCAGTGAGGAGGCGAGGGCCTGACGCTTCACTTCCGGGATGATGCGGACACTCTGGTAATAAAGATTGGCAAACACGGTCGCCTTCGAGCCAATGATTAACGTGCCGTTGTCCGGCAGTGGCGTCTTCAGATCCCACTCCGGGGGAGGCGGAGGAGTAAGACCGCCGTCGTACCATTTCAAGGTCATCGGAGCCAGTTTGCCCCGCGCCGGGAACTTGTACGTGATCATCGACGAACTCGGGCCGGTCAGCTCGTTGTGGAATGCACTGACGGCCTCGATGTGCGAGGGCGCATTCAGCTGTAGAGCCCAGTGGACGCCATCGAGTAAATGGCAACCCATGTCGCCCAAGGCGCCGGTGCCATAGTCCCAGAATCCGCGCCAAGTGAAAGGGGCGTACATCGGGTCATACGCGCGCTCCGGGGCGATGCCCAGCCAGAGATTCCAGTCGAGGGTGGACGGAACGACCGGAATAAATTTCGAATGATCGGGCGCCTTTGCGTTCGTCGCGCCTTGGGGCCAGTGACTCAGCGGCCGGTTGGTCCAACTCTGGACCTCGCGGACTTCGCCCAATACTCCGGAATCGACCCATTCCTTGAGCAGCCGGACGCCGTCACTGGCGTGCCCTTGATTGCCCATTTGCGTCGCGACTTTTTTTCCGCGGGCGAGCTTGGCGAGTTCGCGTGCTTCCCAGACGGTGTGCGTCATCGGCTTTTCCACGAAAACGTGTTTTCCCAGCCTAAGCGCGGCGACCGCGATCGGGAAATGCGTGTGATCGGGCGTTGAGATCGTGACCGCATCGATCTGGCGGCCGAGCTTGTCGAGCATCTGCCGGTAATCGCGAAAATGCGGAACGTCCGGGAATTCCTTGTACGTCTGCGTCGCCCGCACGTCGTCGACATCACAAAACGCCACGTAGTTTTCGTCCTTCAAACCCGTGACCGCGGCCCGACCCCGGCCTCCGACACCGATCAGGGCAATGTTCAGTTTATTGTTCGGCGATTGACCCTGCTGGCTCCGCATCACGCTCGGTAACGAGGCGGCGGCGGACGCGATTGTAGCGGTCTTGAGGAAGGAGCGGCGCGAAAGCGGGGAAAAGTGCATGACGGGGAGGTTCAGTTTTGCCGTAACCCAGCCGCGGAAGGCAAGCCGGGGGACGTTTTTTTATCGCGAGAAAGACCAGCTGGTCGAGCCTTAGTATCAGGGGGGCGCGATCATCGCCGGGACTGCTCCAAACTATAAGTGAAATGCTCCCGGCGGCAAGTGGGCGGGTGGAGACCGCAAGGGGTGGGATTCCGGCATTCGGTTCGGAACAGACAGGAATGTCTGGGCCACTTTTTTCTGATCACGGGACGAGATAAATCTCCACCAGCGCCGTGCCGGTCGTGTCCGCAACGCCGCTGATGCTCGCCGTGTACGTGCCGGCCGGCAGCACCATCAACAGCGCTGCATCCTTGCTGTCGCTGGCGAGGTCAAACGCCCCCACGTTTTTCGCCGCGACCGCGATGTCGGCTGCGTCGGCCGCTTCGCTCCAATTGTCGTTGGCGCCGATCACGGTCGCCCCTTGGAACAGCGTTAGCTGCGGATCAGCCAGCGTCCCGTCCACGCTGAAGATTCCCAACGTCGGCCCCACCG
>CAYVDZ010000022.1:0-17944 GCA_964450575.1 uncultured Opitutus sp. | reverse complement strand
GTGATGCTGAAGGGCATGTCGCGTAACCAGAGCGCCAATACGCCTCCCGTCACGGCCAGCGGAATGCCGGAGTACACGAGCAGCGCCTGCCGCAGCGAACCGAACGCGAGGAAGATCAGCATGAAGATCAAGGCGAGGGCCGACGGCACTACGACCGCGAGCCGGGTCCGGGCTTCCTGGAGGTTTTTGAACTGCCCTCCGAAATCCACCACGTAGTCTTCCGGAAGCTTCACTTCCGCAGCGATTCGGCGCTCGACCGCGCGGACAAATCCTTCGACGTCCCGCGTGTTCAGGTTAACCATCAACGCGGCCCGACGCTGGCCTTCATCACGCCGGATCGGTTCAACCGTTCGCAACGTCTCGAACTCAACCGCCTGTCCCAGCGGGAGCATGCCGTGTTCCCCGACGCGCAATGGCAGCCGCTTGATCTCCGCATCGTCAGCGCGCAGTTCCTCGGGCATCCGCACCACGATATCGAAGCGGCGGTTGCCTTCAATAATCTGGCCGACGGTTTGGCCGGCCAGCGCGGCGCTGACGGCTTTGTTAACTTCTCCCGACGGAATTCCATAGCGCCGGAGCACATCTCGTTTCGCCGTGATCTGCAGCTGGGGCGTGCGCCCTTCCGTTTCGAACTCCACCTCCGCCGCGCCGGGCGTTTCCTCGACGATGGCTTTGATCTGTTCCGCGAGGGGTTCCAGCACATCGTAGTCGGGCCCAAAAATCTTCACGGCGAGCTCCGCCTTCGTGCCTTCCAGCAGTTCGTTGAACCGCATCTCGATTGGCTGCGCGAAAAGCGTGCTATAGTCAGGGCTCATTTGCTTAATCGCTGCGTCGAGTTGCTGGACCAGCTCCGCCTTGCTGGTCGGTCGACCCGGCGTCTTCGGCCACGCGGCCACAGGCTTGTACGTAATATAGACATCGCTCTCGTTCACCGGCATCGGATCGGTGGCAACCTCGCTGGTCCCGAGGCGCGAGAAGATACGAGTGACTTCCGGAAAGTCGCGGAGCAGCTGGTTCGTGATTTCGATCTCCGCCTCGATTGATTTCTCGAGACTCATGCCCACCGGTTTATATAGCATCGCGGTCGAAGAGCCTTCGTCCAGGACGGGAACAAACTCCGCGCCGAGATGGGTGAACAGCCAGAGCGAGCCCGCGAACAAACCCACGGCCGCCGTGACGACCAGCCAGCGCAGGCGCAACGCGATCTCCAGCGTTGGGGCGTAGAGTCGTTTGGCGAAGCGGATGAAGAGATTGTCGGTTTCCGAAATTTTTCCGCGCAGCAGCAGTGAGCAGAGCGCTGGCATTAGCGTCAGCGAAAGCACGAGCGCCCCGCCGAGCGCGAGCATCACGGTAAGCGCCATTGGGTGGAACATTTTCCCTTCAATCCCCGTGAGCGCGAGAATCGGAACGTAGACCACGGTAATAATGACGACGCCGAAAAACATCGGTCGGCCCACCTGTTTACTCGCGGCGAGGACGGTGTGCGCGCGTTCGTCCGGTGTGAGCACGCGGCCGAGCTGGTGCTGGCGCTGGCCGAGCTGCCGCACGATGTTCTCCACCATCACGACCGCGCCGTCGATGATGAGACCGAAGTCGACCGCCCCGAGGCTCATCAGGTTTCCAGAGATGCCAAAGCGGGCCATGCCGGTGAGCGCGAAAAGAAACGACAGCGGAATGGCGCTGGCAACAATGAGCGCCGCGCGCCAGTTACCGAGGAGGAGAAGCAAAACGACCACGACAAGGATTGCCCCCTCGAAGAGATTGGTTTCCACCGTGCGGATCGTGCGACCGACGAGCTCGGAGCGGTCATACTCCGGGGTGATCAAGATGCCCGCAGGAAGACGCTCCTGAATCTCCTTCAGTCGGGCCGCGACCCGCTGCGCCACGGCGCGACTGTTCTCGCCCGTCAACATCATGGTGGTGCCGAGAACGATTTCGCGGCCATTGAGCGTCGCGGCGCCCGAGCGCACGTGCGTACCGGCCACGACGTCCGCCACGTCGCGCACGAGCAACGGTTCCGCGCGTCCGGCAAACTTCACCGGCAAGGCGGCGAGGTCCTCCACCGTGTTGACGCGTCCGATGGCGCGGATGGTGAGTTGCTCGCCGCCACGGTTGACGATGCCCCCGCCGGCGTTCTCGACGTTCTGCGCAATGAGCCCGGCAAGTTCGCTGAACGTGATCCCGGCGTCCCGCGCGGGCAGACAGGAAGAAACGAACCTCCTCGCGGAGTTCGTTAAACGGCGCGGGCGGGGGCGCGGGCAGGCGGAGCCGCGCGCGTAACGAAGTGCCAGGTACGGGCGACTTCAGGCGGAGCTGCCGCGGTCTCGATCTCTCCCTCCCGTGGGGCCACGACGAGGGCGGGTACGACGAGTGCGAGAGGCGCAACCAGCAGGGTGAGGCTCGGCTGGGGCGCTTTGGTCAGCGAGGAATCGAATTGATAACTCAGGCCCTCAATGGAGTGGCAGGCGTCGGCCGTGCAATGAGCATTGCACGGGATCTCGTGATTGTGGCAGCCAAGAATGCCTTTGACGCCCGCTGCCTCGAGATCGCAATGCAGCGTCGCTGGCAGCCAGAGGGCCAGCAAGACCAGCGCAATAAGGCGACGGGCGCGGAACACGTTATAAATAAGTGCGGCGTGGGCAGGAATGTCAATCTTCTGGGGCATTCGGTCCGCATCGGAATCAACGTGATACAGGCATTCCTGCCTGTTCGTGTTTTCCGGAATTCATATTCCCGATGCGTCCCATTGATGGGACGGTGATGTTTCGCTTTCGAACGTTGGCTGGCAGCCTCCCAATTGCCGAATATTTTAAGTCGCTCGGCTGGTAGAGACTAATGGCGAAGGGTGAGTGCTGGCATCACCCCGGCGGAGAGATGAGGAGTGCTCACGTCGCTTGCTCTCCCGATTACTCCAATCGATTGAAACCCGCGCCACGATCATGCTCTCCGATCTTCGTTTCGCCTTCCGCTCCCTCTTAAAAACCCCCGGTTTCACGCTCGTCGCCATCCTCCCCGTGGCGGTGGCGATAGGCGCGAACGCCGCTTTGTGCAGCGTGCTGCAAGCCGTGGTGTTACGTCCGCCGCCGTATTCAGATCCGGATACGCGGGTGAGTATCCGGGTGGTCAAACGCGAGCGCAATCTGGAGGCTCCCGCCGTCTCCTGGGCGAGGTACGAAATGTTTCGCGAGCGTACCGATGGTCGCGGAGGTGCAACGAGGGTTGACGCGCGGATGGCTTTGCGGACGGTGAGGCCATCATGAATGCCAACCGGAGCCGTCGTAATCGTCGTTTCGAGTTTCGTGGATGGGCATCGCGCAGGTTTCCATTCGCAGTCGGGGGGGCCTCAAACACGATCGCCGTTCCGTTTCCTCCGGGGCTTTCCGTCCTTGGCGCGATGGTGGCGTTAGCGCTTGGCGCGCCGTCCGGACACGCCGCGGAGATTGCGGCGGGTGAGTTGGAGGCCGCCCGAGAGCTGTTTGCGGCACTAAACTATCCCGAAGCACAGGCGGCCTACGAGCGGCTCGCGAGCGTCGACCCGGAGAGTTTCGAAGTTCAATTTCAGCTCGGGGAGCTGGCCCTCCGCCGCGGCGATCCTGCGACCGCAGTCATCCATTTGGAGCAGGCGGTCCGATTCGATCCGATGTCCGCCCGCGCGCAAAAGCGACTCGGTGATGCCCATGGCACGGTGGCGGTGAGTGCGCCGCTTCTGAGCAAGTTCGGACACGCGAAGAAGACTCTCGTGGCCTATGAGCGGGCGGTCGCGCTCGATCCCTCGTATATTAGTGGGCGCGAGGCGTTGTTCGAATATTACCGCCAGGCACCTGGGTTCGTTGGTGGCGGATTTGACAAGGCCGCCGGGCAAGCCACCCGGATCAAGGCGTTGGATGCGACGCGTGGTCGGATTGCGTTTGCGACGCTTTATGTCGGTGAGAAGAAGTATGCGGAAGCGCTGGCGCAGTTTGACGAAGTCCTGGCGGCGAGTCCGGATGATTATACGGCGCTCTATCAAGTCGGACGCCTGACTGCACTGACCGGACAGTATATGGATCGGGGATTGGCGGCGTTGCGGCGTTGTCTTGAGCTCACTCCCCCGTCTACACCCGGGACGCCGTCGCATGCGATGGTCCAGTGGCGCCTGGGAACGCTATTCGAGAAGAACGGCGATGTGGCGGCGGCGCGCGCTGCGTATAACGCGGCACTCGCCATCGAGCCGGACCACGCGTCGGCAGCGGAGGCGCTGCGGCGGTTGAAGTAGTCAGCGAGGCAGGCGCAAGGTGAAGCGGCTGCCGCGGGGCTTGACGGTGAGATACTGCATCGAGCCGCCCAACACCCGCATGTAGGCCTTGGTGATGGAGAGACCGAGGCCGAAGCCGCCTTGAGAACGATTGCGTCCGGGATCGGGACGGTAAAAGCGTTTCGCCAAGTGGCGCTGATTTTCGATGGTGATACCGGGGCCCTCGTCCGTCACTGAAACGTTGATACTGCTCGGCTCAGCGTCCACGCTCACCTGAATCGTGGCGCCGTCGGGGCTGAACTTCACGGCGTTATCGATCAGATTTTGCAGGGCTTGGCGAAAGATCACCGGGTCGGTGCGGACACGGCAGGGGTCCGTTTTCACCCCGAGGTGCTGTCCCCGGGCTTCCGCCAGGATACTGAGATCATGCACGCAGTTCCGGACGAATTCGTCGACTTGCAGCTCCTTGCGGTGCACGTCGGGTTCTCCGCCCTCGGCCGTGGCGAGTTCGAGCAGGCGACCGATCAGGAGCTGCAAGCGTTGGGCTTCTTCGAGCATACTGCCGATGATCTCCCGATATTCCTCCACGGAACGGCCGCGTCGGAGGCCTACTTCTCCCACGCTGCGCAACGTGGTGAGCGGGGTGCGGAGTTCATGCGACGCATCTGCCACAAAGCGGTCCAACGCGGTGAAGGAGCCTTCGAGTCGGTCGAGCGTGATATTGAAGACCGATGCGAGCTGGCCGAGTTCGTCGTGAGGGTTTTCGATCGGAAGCCGGCGGCTGAAATCCTCGGCGGTGATTCGATTGGCCTCGGCTGTCATGGTGTCGAGGGGCAGGAGCCAGCGCCGGGTGATGGAGTAGCCGCCGACGACGAGTAATGCGACGACGATGGGCAACGCGATGAAGATGATCCAGCGAAGCGCGCCAAGGGCGTCGCCCACCGGTTCATGCATTCGAATCAGACGGATGGTCCAATCGGAGTCCCGCCCCGACACGGGATAGGCAACGGACAGCGAGCGGAGGCGCAGATCCGGGGCGACGCGGAAAACGGAGATGGTTTCTCGCCCTCTTACCGGAGCAACCGGGACCTGGCGCACGCGGGATTCCGAGAACGGCCAAAGGCGCCGGACCAGGTGGCCCTGTTCGTCCCAGAGCTCGAACCACGGATACTGCGTGGTCCAGGCGGCCACTCTCCCGAGATCGACATTATTCCAGCGGAGCCGGCCGTCGGGCATAATTTCCAGCCGCTTGTGGACCTCCGCGAGGTCGCGCCGCAACTGATGATCAAGCGGCCGGGCGATTCGTTGGGAAACGTAGAGATAAAGGGTGGCACTGAAACCCGCGAGCAAGAGGGTGCCGCCCACGGCGTAAAACAACGCCAGGCGAAATCGCAGGGGGCGCCGCTGCCACCACTCCGTCACGGCGACGTCCTTCCGAGCTGGTAGCCGACGCCCCGGACGGTGTGAATCAGCCGCTCGTCGCCCTCCCGGTCCACTTTGCGTCTCAAGCGCATGATCTGTACATCGATCACGTTATCGAGCGAGGTCATGCGCTGGCTCTGTTTCCAGACTTCCCGTTCCAGCATTTCGCGGGTCACGGTTTGTCCCTGGTTACGCATCAGGTATTCCAATACGTCGACCTCGCGCGGGGTGAGATTGATCTCCTGACCGGCGCGAACCGCCACCCGGGCGCGGGTGTCGAGCTGTAGGTCGCCGCAATCGAGAAGCCGCTCGTTGGTCCAGTTGGGCCGTCTCAGGAGGGCGCGACAGCGGGCCAAGAGTTCGGCAAACGCGAAGGGTTTGGGGAGATAGTCGTCGGCGCCGCTGTCCAAGCCAATGACACGGTCATTGAGGGAGTTACGGGCCGTCAGCATCAAGACAGGGGTATGGACGCCGCGTTGGCGGACGGTGCGAAGTACATCAATGCCGTCGCGATCGGGCAGCATCCAATCCAGCACGATGAGATCGAACGGGTGATCGCTAAGCGAAGAAACGGCGGATGCGGCACTCGCCGCCGTTTCCACGTGCCAGGATTCGAGCCGGAGCCCTTCGGCGAGTGATTCGCGGGTTTTGCCTTCGTCTTCCACGACGAGGATGCGGGGGGCGGCTGAGTTTCCTGGAGGAGCAACGGTCATACGGGCAAAGGAAGCGGAAAACGAACACTGAAGACTTCCGACGTCATGCAAGAAACGGAGCAAATCGCAACCCTGCGCGTTCATGCCGTTATCCCGCCCGGCTGCGGGGGGCGGGATTGAGCATTCCGTCTGGGGCCGGCTGGGCGCGATTTTTCGAAGCCGGCGCGCTGGAGCGCGCATGGAGCGGGGCGCGGATCAAACCGGAGGGGCGAAAGCGCGTGGATGGGCACGGCTTTCGGAGCAACGGCCTTCAGTTCAGGCCGGGAGCAATTCGCGGAGATTGTGCAGGCAGGTGCGCGATGCTTCTTCGCCACCCCGCGAGAACCCGTATCCGGCGGGCAAGTGCAGATCGGCCTCGGCGATCTGGATGACGCGCCAGTGAGTCTCGAGCGAAAACCTCCCGGTGTAACCGCTCTGAGCAATGGTGGCGAGATGCGCGCGCCAGCCCACATCACCGAGCCCGACGGGGGCGGCCACGGCCAGCAGTCCGCCCGGTTTCGGAGTGGCTCGTCGCGCATCCTTGATGTGGATATGCGCCACCCGGTTGGCAAACGACGGGAAAGCCGCCGTGACGTTCGCTTCGGAACCGGGCACGTAAAGCACGTTGCACGGATCCCAAACGATGCCGAACTGCAGATCCGGCAGCGCGGTGCAGATCGCGGCGGCCTCTCCGCCCGTGGCGACAATACAGGAATGTTCGTTTTCGATGCCAATCCGGACCTTTGAGCCGGCGGCGATGGTGCGCAGAGTTTCGAGGTGGGTGGCCACGCGCGGCATCAAGGCGGCATTTTCGCCGGCTGAGCGTCGCAGGAAAGTGAATACTCGAACGAGGTCACTGCCAAGCTCGTGCGCCACCGCGAGACTGCGTTTGAACTCTTCGACATGGGCGGCCACGGCGGCGGCGTCATCGATGTCGCATTTGAAAACCGGGGAGGAACAACCGAAAATCCTCCAATCCTCGCCCAGCGCCACCCGTTTGATTTCCGCAATATCCGCAGTGGTCAGATCCTTGAACGCACGACCGAACATGCTGCGCAGTTCGATGCCGGGAAGACGGAATTCCTTCACGAAGCGGACCAGGTCCGGCAGGTCTTGGGAGACTTCGTCTGAGATGATGGTGAACGAGGCGGGAAACGTCATACGAATGGAAAAAGAGGAGGAGAAGGGAAAGGCACAAGGCCGGAACGCGCCGGCCAGGACCACGAGCCGCGAGGGTGACTTATTTCGGCTGGTTCGCCTTCATCACCTCGGCGATGGTAACGGGGGCGCCACCGCGGCGTTTGCTCTCGTCGGCCGCTTCCATAAACGCGATCAACTCGAGGGTTTCCTCGGGAGCGACGGGGGAAACGCGGGTCTGGAAGAACGTCACGATTTCCTGGAGCAGCGCGCCATAACCGGTCTTGAGCTCCGGTGACACCACCGCGGTGGAACCGAACACCGTGACGCCATACGCGCCTTTGCTATTGCGATTGCCCCGCATGGTCCCGACCCGGCCGCCCGACCAGACCCCCGTGACGATCTCGGTATTGGCCGTCTGGGTACGGGCGACGGTCTCACAGCCGCGGCCCATGACAGTGTAAAGCGTCTCCACCGCATGGATACCGTACCAGAAAAGGTCGGGGTGGGTCGGCTCGAGCGCGGCCGGTCCGAATGCAAACGCGCCATGCAGATCGCCGTACTTGGCACCCTTGAGAGCTGCCATCGCGTTGAAGCGAAGCGAGGACGAGCTGAACACCGGCACCTTATGCTTCCTGGCCAGCTGAAAGATCTCAATGGCGTCACGCAGCGAACCGGCGATCGGTTTGTCGATGAAGACCGGTTTCCCACTGGTCATGACCTCCTTGAACTGGGCCAGATGGGGCCGGCCATCGACGCTCTCGATCATGATCGCATCGACGTTCTTCGCGAGCTCGGCGATCGATTCATAGAGTTTGATCTCCGGATACTTGAGGAGATCCGCGGTAAATCCGTCCACCCGGTTGGCGCTGCTGGCGATGTCCGGGCTGCCGCCTTTGAAAATGGCGACGACCTTGGCGCCGGGGACGTGATCCTTGTTCTTGGGATCGTTCAACGCCTTGGTGAAGGCGATGACGTGCGAGGTATCCAATCCGATCAGACCAACCCGCAGATCGGCCGCGAAGCTCGAGGAAGCGCCCATGGCTGAAGCCAGGGACACGAGAAGTGAAAAGGCAAGAAGACGAGAGGAGCGCATGGGGATAAGTGACGAAGCGGTTACTTCGAAGACAACATCCGAAGTCATGCGCGCCCGCCGTTTCAGACGCAACAGCGAAGTCGGAGTGGCGCCATCCGGCTCCGCTCGACGGAAAATAGCCCGTGGTCGACAAGCGGAACAAATGAATCCAACTCGTCGGCCGACGAAAACCAACCGTTCTCCTCCGTCCCGGCGCACCAGCGGCCCGCCCCTACCCGGAAAGCTGACCCGCTGCGATTCTGAGCCCCAATTCGTATCGGACCACCCCCGGGTTTGACTCGCGCCAGAACCGCGTGGCACAGTACGTTCCGGCAGTCATCCGGGCCTATAGCTCAATGGTTAGAGCAGAGGACTCATAATCCTTTGGTTCAGGGTTCGAATCCCTGTGGGCCCACTATGTTTAGCAACAGTTTATGAAGTTCCGCGCAAACGCCGGAAAAGTGACTGTCCCGTTACTGTCCCGTTCCTTCAGTCCTCTAAATGAACGCATCTGTCGTTCGCCGCGAGCCACTCGCCTGAATTGTGAACGATCAGGTCTCGCCCTATTCAACGAGCCAACCTACACGGCCGAACGGTGAGGCGCGTGATTCTCTAACTCTGGGATTCCCCGTTATCCCCATGCGCTTCCGCTCGTCGTATATGACGACGCCGACCCTGTTAAGCCTAAAAAAGCTTTGGATTTACTAGAACAGGTAAGCAGCGTTGGGCACACCTCTCCCGCGCAGACCTACTTCGGCTTCATCGGGGTCAGGGTCCCACCCAACAGATTCCCGATACTGGCGAGGGCGCGCTGATCAGCTTCGCTGATTTCGTTCGGCTCTGTCTCGACGAAATTCATCGCCGCCGGACTGCCGGGATCGATTTTATCGGTCCCCGTTCTGAGCCTCCTGCGGCGGCCTCGCTCCTCATCAGCGGCTGCGGCGGTCATCGGGTTTACCCACCCTGAAGGCGGCCAGTCGAATTTCCCTGCGAGGAAGGTGGCGTTGCCTCCCAGCCGCACGAACTCCGCGCGCTCCGCCTCCCAATGTGGATCTCCGTCGATCACGCACATGTGGAGTTCTTCCACCTTCAAGACCAACCGATCGCCTCGCACTAGGAGTCTGTCAGACTTAGCCCGTCGAAGGCGTCTATAGCCGCTTATACAACGTTCTCGACCAACTCAGATGGCGAATATCGCGCTACAGGCGGCTCTAATTTCTAAGTCCGACAGGCTGCTAGCATTACTCCCATAAGCGTGGGCAACCGATGGCGGATGAAGCGGTCCCCGGACTTATGAAACCGCCCAAACTCGTTCCAAAGCAAGTACCCGGTTGAGGGTTTCCTTTTTTATCTCTTCGATGCCAACCCACCTTGGCTAGGCGCGTTCACGGCGGAGTCAGGGGACGTTTTTGGCCGAAAGGCGCGGCGCGGGCGCTGCCATACTCTCGGGCACGATCCGCCAGATAACACCGGTGCCCGAAGCGGGCACGGCCGAATTGTTTTTCACGACCAACGCTCCGAAATCCACGACGTAAAGAGCGTTGCCGCTCGGTGCAAAAAGGACGTCCATCAGCCGGCGCGGACCCGCGGTCACGCTCTCGTCCTTGCTGCCATGGCCACCGCCTTGGTCGCTCTTGCTGCTCTTTTCGGATTTCGCGTGCCCGGCGTTCTCCGTGCGGCCGGTGGGTTGGCTTGCTTCGGCGTGATGCCCGCCTCCCGCAACTGCGCCGTGCGACTCCTTCTTGGTGAAAAACTCCTCCACCGTCTTCGACTCCGGATCGACCACGGCGACGCGATGGCCACCATGTTCGCCCGTCTCGCCCGTCATCGGCGACATGTGACCAAAGAACGCGATGAAGAGCCGGCCCTTGGGTCCAAAGCGACCGCCGGGGCTCACGGCGAGTTTCGTTACAGCCGCGTGCTTGGGAAACGTGAGCAGCGGTTTCTCCACCGGCGGATGCTCCTCCATGATGAACTCCGGTTTCGGCCCATTCTCCGGGGCGAATTGGGGATCGGTGACCGGAAGGCCGGACGCGTAATCGGGCCAGCCATACCAGCCTCCTTCCTTGATAATATAGAGATCCTCCTTGTCGTTCGCGATCGGGCGTGAACCACGGATGTCGAGTCCGTTTTCCGTCACATAGAGTTTACCGTCGGTGGACCACAGCACGCCGTAGGGATTCCTCAGCCCCCAAGCGTAGACTTCCAGATTACCGCCATCGAGATCCATGCGCAGAATAGTGCCGCTGGCCTTGGTCGTTCCCTCGATCGTGGTCTTCTTCTCGCCGCCGGAATTGAACGGCTTAAACGGCATCGTGTGCGCAGTCGCACTGCCGGCGCGGAGGGGGTTGCTTGACTCAAAGACCTTCGCCTTCACGCGGATCGTCCCGGCGGGCACGTCATGCAGATTGGGGTCTTTGCGCAGCCAACCCATGTGGGCATTGTCGGGGCCAACGACGCCGGAATTCGTCACCGTGCCCTGCCCGAAATAGAGTTTTCCGTCGGGTCCGACGGTCATCTGATTGTTGTGATGATCGCCGCCGCTGGGGAGACCGGTCACAAGATCGCGGATACGGCCCCCTTCCTTCACGACGGAAATCCGGCCGCGGTGCGAGATGTAGAGTTCGCCCTTGTGCCAGAGGAGATCGTTGATCGGACCGTGCAGACCCTGCGCAGCGAATGAAGTGATTTCACCTGCCGGCGAGATCCGCAGAATCCGCGGCCTCGCATCGGGATCACCGTAAGAGTAGCCCGCTTCGGCGACGAAGAGATTTCCTCCGGCGTCGGCCTCGATGCTGGTCGGATAGGTGAGATCGCTGACGAGAACGTCGGCGCGAAAACCCGCGGGAACTTGCGCAGCGGACGCAACCGGTGGTGGCACCTCCGGCGGCTTCGGCTTCGACTTCGATTCCGTCTCGGCAGCGTGAAGGAGGGTGGCGGCCGAAAGGCCGGCGGCGAGCGTCAGAAAAGTGAATATTGATTTCATAAAGGAGGGGATGGGAAGCGAAGGCGAGGTGCGGACTCGATCGACTTCTCCACGTGGGCCGCGAGATCGGGACGGATCGACTCCAGACGGTAATGTGAGGTGGGCAAGGTTCAGGGAGGGGTTTTCTCCCCCCAGTCCGCACGCCCGAAAATCGAGGTTTTCTCCGCGATGTAGCTCGGTTCAATCAGATGCTCCGCGGCCATGGGCGTACCGACCCCACGCCGCGGCGGCCGTGACATGCGTTTTTCCCGAAAAACTCATCAGGCGAATCCGCTCCAAGGCGGTACCGCATCGAAATGGATCGATCTGTAGAATTCTAACGACATCTCGCCGTGCGCGTGAACCCGCGATGAGGACGATAGTCGGCAACCGCGCCGCGCCGTGTATCCACTGTTAAGACGAGTTGCCGGCGCGGAATTTGTCGCTGAATACTGGAAGACATGAAGCGCGTCCTCGGTCTTTTCATCCTTCTGTTTCCCAATATGACGTTGGCTGCCGAGTGCGACCGGGAACTGCTTCAAGCGGTCTCGGCACTCGCGCGCACGAGCTATAGTTGGGAAACGACCACGCGGCAGCGATTCCAGGGCGAAACGACCGAACCGCGCTTGAACGCCAATGCGCCCCGGGCCATCGAGGGTCGCACCGAGCCGAATGGGTTTACGCAGATCACGCTGCTGCCTTCGCGCGAGTTGGCGGCACCCGTGACCGCGATTTTTTGGGAAGGCGATGTCGTCGCGCAGACTCCACTCGGCTGGCGGCGACGGATGGATCTCGGACAGGTTCCTGGCGGTGACCGGGAGATGACGGTCGAAGGCAAAAAAGTGCGCCTCGCCCGGGTGTTTAGCCAAGCCCTGAAAGCGACCACGCTCCTTCCGCTCACCGAGGAGCTGTTCGACCTGGTCGTCGAACTGAAGTCGTGCCGGACGGAGAGCGGGCTCATTGTGGCGGAGCTCCGCGACGCGACCATTGAGAAATGGTGGGGCGATGCGCAGGCGAAGCGGGCTCCGGAAATTCATGGCACCGTCATCTTCAAACTCAGCGAAGAGGGCATGACAGAGTTTCACGTGGTGCTCGGCATCGGCTTTCCCTACAGCAGCACGAAGAAAGTTGCCTGGACTCTGCAGCAGTGGAGCACGCGCATCACCGGCATCGGTTCGACCACCATCGACCCTCCCGGGGACGCACTGAAAATACTCGATCAGTAAAAACGAGCAACCGCAGTCGGCACCCGAACCCACGGCGGCGCATTCGCTCACGTTTTGTGCGCATTCCCGGACACTTTATTGGGCCGCGCTTGAAGCGGACTGCAGAATGGAGCATCATGTCTCCATGAAGTCCCTCGCCTTCGTCGTCTCTATTGTTCTCGTCGCCGGCTCGATGTCCACGCTCACGGCCCATTCGGCCACGAGCGCCGCGGCAACTGCGTCCGCGTGGCCGCTCGCGGGCCGTGTGGTCGAAACGATGAACGCCGCCGGCTACACCTACCTCCAGATCGAAAGCGGTGGCCGGAAAGTATGGGTCGCGGCGCCCGAACTTGCGGTCAAAACGGGCGATCGGGTTAACGTCAAGGACGGCGCGCCGATGTCCAACTATCATAGCAAGACCCTCAACCGGACCTTCGATGTGGTTTACTTCGCCGGCAGCGTAACGGTGAACAACCAGACCGCGGCCGCAGCCAGTACCTCAAAAACCGGTCAAGCTCCCGCCGCGGTGGACCTCTCGAACATCAAACGCGCGGCCAACGGTCATACCGTCGCCGGGATTCATGCCGGCAGCGCGAAACTTGCCGGCGAAAAGGTAACCCTTCGCGGCCGGGTCGTAAAATTCAACGGCGGCATCATGGGCAAGAACTGGTTGCACGTCCGCGACGGCACCGGCTCCGATGGCTCGAACGATCTCACGATCACGTCCCAAGGTAAGGCCAAGGTCGGGGACCTTGTGCTCGTCACCGGAGTACTGGCCACCAACCGCAATTTCGGTGGTGGCTATAAATATCCTATAATCATCGAGGACGCGGTGATCGTCGTGGAGTGATAGCCGAACGACCGTTCCAATTCCAAAGGCAGGTGCGCCCGGGAGCTGGGCCGCCCCTGATGAAAGCCTCACCCATGCTCCGGCGTCACGCCCATCACAATGTTCCACGTGGCGGTCAGTTCGCCGATTTTCGATCCCGCCAGCGGTGAGAAGTCGAGAGTGACATTCTCGCGCTGCCGCGAATCGCTGATCCGGCGCCAAATACCATCCCGTTCGTTGCCGGGATGACCTTTGATATAGCACTGGCTGACGAGTTCCTTCTGCCCCTGGCGTTTTACCGCGAGATGGATGTGGGGCGTGCGTCCGGGATAAGGGACGGGCTTGATGGTGCGGAATAAATACTCGCCGGTTGAACCAGTCACGAAGCGCCCGAAACACTGGAAGTTCGGGTCGCGCTTTGCCTTTTCGCCACCCGTGCGGGAGTGCAGATACACGCCCGTCGCATCACATTGCCAGATCTCGATTGTGGCGTTGCGAATCGGACTGCCCGCCGCGGTGAGCAGTCGGCCGCTCAGCCATGTGATTTCTCCGATCGCCGGCGTGACACCATCGTTCACGACGACAAGATCATTATCGGTATCGAGCGGAAGCTTGTCGGGATAGAACGGGCCTTCCGTTTGCCGGGGCGTCAGCGCGAGTTCCTGAGCAAACATTCCCGGAACAGCCAACAGCGCGGAACCGTACGCCAGCCGGCGAAGAAACTCCCGGCGCGGCGTGTAGACGTGAAACGGCGAGGGAACGAGGGGGTATCTCATGGCATGAATAGACGCCAGCAAAGGAATTTTGTCACATCCCGAGTTCTTCACCGTTCAGTGGCTCCGCAGCGCGATCCCTCGATAAGATCAGCGCCGGCCCCCACCGCCTTCGCGATCGAATGCGTCAGCGAGGCATCACCTAATCCACTTATCACCAGAGGAGCGGCGATCCGTAGGCCAGGCCCGATAAGCTTGTCCCGGGGTCAGGGCGGCCAGGAGATTGTCGCACACGATCTCCACATCCTCCTGACGCCAGAGATCGTCCGCTCCCGTCGCGCCGGCTTGAATCGCCGCTTGATTTACCAGCGAATAAACCAGCCCCGACATCGGCGGCACCGCGCAGCCGAGGGTCGTCAGGACGCCCTGCAAGCGGGAAAGCACTCCCTTCCCCCCGACTGCGTGCATCGTGACCAGAACGGCCGCCGGTTTGCCGAGCCATAGCGCGGTGCCTTCGTCGGGCGTCGCGTCTTCGAGCATCCGCTGCAGCCAATGACTCCAGGAGTCCCAGTAGGTACCCGTGCCGATCACCAGGGCGTCACACCGTGAGAGTTCCTGCCGTACATCGACGTAAGTTTTCCCGGACGCCAATACCAGGGACATTACGGTCGCGCGGTGTCGCAGATGGTGCGCCGCGCGATCGAGCAGCACGGCGGTGTTGCCGGTTTCACCGCCCGACGCGGCATTGAGAATGAGAATGCGTTTTTTCCGCACGGAGGCCATGATCCGGAGATGACGTTACGATCGCCCGGCAGCAAGCGGGGCAACGGGGAAAATTCGTCAAATAATACCCTCCGCGACATGGGTCCGCCGACGTTCCATAGAAAGAAAAGCCTCCGCCCTCCTGGTTGACGATGTTTGATCAAAAAAGTTTATAAGGAACCCTCTACGTCGAACCGTGCCAAAAGCCTCGTCCCTGCGGCCTCGCCCCGATTCAGGACCTGCCGGTTGCCAGCAGCGATTTCCAATGATGGCGCCCGCCACCCAAACGCACTTCACCGCCATCTCCTCGTCTGGGAATGGCGGTGTATTATTTACGTCCGAAAAATTCCGGGTAAGTATACAGTCGAATTTGGCAAAGCGCAGCCCTAGCCGGGGGCGAGCCTTTGAATCGACCGAACTGGCGAAGGCGAAGCCCGTTCGTCATTTATTCTCGTGCCCCCACATTCTCTTCAGATCAACCGCTATTGTCCGCCTTGCTCCTTATCGCAGCCGGAAAATTCGCGGAGAAGGGAGGCACGGGCGCGGTGAACCCCTCCTCCAGCACTCTGCACAGCTCAGCCACGCCGAAGGGTTTTAGGAGCAGCCCCATTACCCCGGATTGAGCTGAGCGGCTTTCGATCTCGGGACCGCCGACGCCGGTCATATGCCACATGCGGATTGTTTGACCACGCCGCTCGCTTTGCTCACGCAGCCGAAAGGCGGTTTCAAAACCGTCCATGATCGGCATGTTGATGTCGATGAGGGCAGCATCGAAGATGGTCAGACGTGCAGCAGAGAGGGCGGCCTCCCCGGACGGGACGCACGACACGCGATAGCCGGCATTGGTCAACATGGCGTCGAGCGTCTCAAGGATGGTACGCTGGTCATCGATCACGAGCAGCTTTCGCTTCACTTGAGCTTCCGGAATGGATTCCATGGGTGGAACCAAAACTCCGTACGGGGCATTCAAGCAAGCGCCTTGTGAGGTGTATTTCCCGCTTGCGTACGCCCGAGGACGATGCGGGGAGGCGCAGACGCGAGCGGCGGGCGGATTACCCAAGGCCCGTCGCGACCTCGGCAACCGGATCCTTCACGGCAGTTGATCGAAGACCCGAATGGCGTATCCGGTCCCGCCCCTCTTCACGCACCTACCAATCATCCCACGCTTTTGTTTACCGTCGTGCGGCAGCCGCGTGCACTCATCCGGAACGATCTGCCTCGCATTGTGCGTTTGCCAATCCGGCGATCCCGCGGGAAAAGCCCTTCATGAAGCGTGAAGAAAACGCGTCGTTGAAAACATCCGTCACCCAGGAGCACGTCCTCCGGCCGGTGGCGTTCATGCGCACCCCCTTCGCAGAAAAGTTTGGCGTCCCACGGCAGAGCGGGCTGGTGCCGGAAGCGGAAGGACGTGTTGAGTTCCTCCCCGAGTTTTCCGCGCCGGAATTCACCCGCGGGCTGGAAGGGTTTTCTCATGTCTGGTTGATCACCGGCTTTCATCAGAACCCCACATGGACGAGCGGAGCGACCGTTCGTCCTCCGCGGCTCGGAGGGAATGAGCGCGTCGGAGTGTTTGCCTCCCGCTCACCGCATCGCCCGAACGGCCTGGGGCTCTCGCTCGTACGCGTGCTCGGCCTCGAGCCCGGAGTGCTGCGCGTCGCCGGCATCGACGCGGTGGACGGTACTCCGGTTTACGATCTAAAACCGTACCTGCCGTGGGCGGAATCTCGACCGGATGCGACGACCGGTTGGGCAGGCGGTGCGCCGTTCACGCGCAAGCCCGAAGCAGTCGTGATCCCGGAAGGCCTGGCGAACGCGATGGGCGAAACCATCACAACACTCGTGCGCCGCATTCTACAGTTGGAGATCCAGCCCGCGTATCAGGATGATCCTGCCCGCATTTACGGAATGACGGTCGCGGGCTGGAACGTACGCTGGAGCGCCGGCGCCCAAGACAACTTGGTCGTGTGCGAGGCCACACGGCGATGAGGACGAACTCCCGGGGGCCGGAAGCCCTTGAAGCAAGCGCAGGACCCTCCGGAAGCACGGCGGAACGGTGCAGGCGCCACTGCCTCCCGCGCCCCCACCGCCGCGTTAGTTAGGCGATCCGGTGAGCGTAACTGCGGGGCGCTGGATCACGCGAACGGCGCCCCAAAGTGCCACGGCGATCACGGATCTTTTCCAAACGACGCCTCGCTCCTTGCCCGGCCACCTTGCCGGTTGACGAATCCCGCCTCGGCTTTATGCCTGAGAGAACCCTCGGCGGCTCCGCCGCTTTCCCCCATGTCTCTGACCCCAGCGATGAGCAGCTTTCGGGTTCGCCCGCATTTCGCCCATACGGTCGAGCTCGGTCCCGACGAAACGCGCACGCGGATTCTACAGGCGTTTGCCCAACAACCGACGGGGTTTGAAGTGAAAGCCTTTCCCGGGTTCATCGGATTGCATATTGGAGAAAACGAGCGCCACTACTGGTCCCCGCGCCTCCTGCTGGTGTTGGAGCCGACGCCCGAAGGGACCACCCTCGTTCAAGGCACCTATGGTCCGGAGATGGAGGTATGGTCCGTGTTTCTCTACGGCTACCTGATCACCGGCCTGCTCGGGACGTTCGCTGGTCTGCTCGGCTTTGCGCAGTTCACGATCGCGACCTATCCTTGGGGACTTTGGATCACCGGTGGGATGGCGTTGATCGCCGTGCTGCTTTATATAGGCGCGCAACTCGGGCAAAAGTTTGGTGCCTGGCAGACCTTCCAACTCCACCAGACTTACCAAGCCGCGATCGGCCGGCCCGCGGAACTGAGCTGAAGCGGAGCCACCCGCTTTCCGACGCACGTGCGATGCCGATTACTCCGGACCGAGGCGCCGGTCCGGAGATCCCCATCAAGAGTTCCAGCACCCTCGATCCTAACCGGACCG
>CAYVDZ010000021.1:4822-18119 GCA_964450575.1 uncultured Opitutus sp. | reverse complement strand
TTCTGTAGATTCACTGCCGCTATTGCGTGATCTCTATACACAAGTTCCGCTCGCCAAAATACGCGGCTATAAAGCGAGTCGGTTTTCGTTTAATGTCCGCGGCGGCCGCTGCGAACGCTGCCAGGGCGACGGCGCCATCAAGCTCGACATGCAGTTTATGCCGGATGCCTACGCGCCGTGCCCGAGCTGTGGCGGGCGACGGTTCAATCGCGAAACGTTAGAGATTCTCTTCCACGGGAAATCGATCGCCGACGTGCTCGACATGACCGTGCGAGAGGCGATCGGGCTGTTTCGAAATATCCCGCGGGTAATGGATAAACTCCAGACGCTCGACGCGGTGGGGCTGGGTTATCTCAAGCTCGGTCAATCCGCGACCACGCTTTCTGGGGGCGAAGCGCAACGCATCAAGCTGTCGCTTGAGTTGAGCAAACGCCAGCAAGGGTCGACGCTCTATATCCTCGATGAACCGACCACCGGACTGCATTGGACGGACATTCAAAAGTTGATGGATCTACTCTTCAAGCTCCGCGACGCCGGCAACACCGTTATAGTAATCGAGCATAATTTGGACGTGATCAATCTGGCCGACTGGCTGATTGACCTCGGCCCGGGTGGCGGTCGCGAAGGAGGCGATCTGCTGTTCGCCGGATTGCGCGCCGACATCGAAGCCTGCGAGCCCTCGCTCACCGGGCAGGCACTCAAGCGCTGGCGGGCCGCCGCGCCGGTGCGTCCCGCAACGAAGTCGCGTACGCGCAACGGGCAGATCCAATCTTGACCAGCTTCCCGCTCCCTCTCGCCGCGGGGCAAACCTCGGGGATGGCGTTGGCAACTCTTTGATCGCGGGCGGCCGCCGCAATGAGTTCTTCATTCCATGGACTCGCATTATAAAACACCACGCGCTTGAAGCCCGAGGCGGCGATCGAACCCGCGACCTCCGCGAGCATCGAGTGGGCGACCGGCGGATCGACCGCGAAGGCGCAACCCGAATCCGGGCCGAGGATAAAACGCACAGGCGGGATTACCGCGAGCGAGAGGCTCGCCGGTCGGGCCTGCGACGCGGCCCGCAGAACCTGCATTAAGACCGTCTCCTCCGCATCGAGCGGATGCCCGAGGCCCCAGTCGGCCATGCCGGCCAAGGGGACGATCACGGTGGTGTTCGCGGGATCCGGCCAGCGGAAAAATTCCGGCCAGCGCCGCCACGGCCAAAACGTACTTGGATCGGCGATACAGAGGGGAGTGACGTCGGGTAGGGGAGCACTCATTTGGCTGCGGTGATTTCGATTTCGACACAGCATCCGGGCCGGGCGAGGCCCTTGACTTCGAGCAGCGTGCTCGCGGCCAGGGCGACACCCAGATAGCGGTCACGCACGACGCAGAATTGCGGAAAATCGTCCATGTTTGTCAGATACGTTTGGGTGCGTACGACGTGTTCGAATCCCATGCCGGCTCCTTCCAGAATCCCGGCAATCAGCTGAAAAACGTAGTCGCTCTGCACCGTCGCATCTCCGGGAGCGATGACGTTTCCGGCCGGATCAACTGCAAGTTGCCCAGTGGCGAACAAGAGCTGACTGCTCCCCAGATCGAGCAGCACGCCGGGACTGTAGGCTCCGCGCGGTGGCGCGAAGCCCGTGGGATAAATGAGGCGTTTGGTCATGCGTCGAGTTCGCCGTCGGGTTGATTTACAAAAACCAGAATGAGACCAAGAATGGCCGTCATGCGGAAAGCCGCGGTTTGGCCGTTCCATTGCGATGACTGCCACATGAGGAACCACTCGCCGCCGACTGCGATGAACGCGACGAACCACTGCAGGATGCTCAACGTGAGCCCGGCCATCGCGAGGGACTTCGCTTTCTGCCAGACCGCGGCTGAGCCGGACCGGGCCTGCCAGAGTCGCCACGCACCGACGGTGAGGATGGCGCCGGCGACCAGTTCCCAGGCGATGATGCCAACGTAGAACGCGTGATGCACCAGCGGGGCGTCGATGGCCCGCCACATGCCTTTGTTGCCGGGAAAGGTGGTGGTCATGTTCAACACGTGGCGCACGAATTCAAAATTTGAACCGTAGTCGGTGACGTTGTTGAAAACGACCAGCGCGAGAAAGAAGGCAGACGAGGCAACAAGCGCGATTTTGGATAAGCGAGTGAGCATGGGGTGGGTTGCGAATCAGTTGGAGCGGTCTTGAAGTTCAGAAAAATCCGGCAGCGTTGGCTGGTGAATCGTCTCACCGTCGATGCAGCGTCGGGCAGCGTCGGGGCGACTCAGCAACTCACTGAAGCGATGCGCGGAGAACACGCTGAGATGCGCGCGGGCACCCGGGATGATGCGACCGAAATCGGGGAGCCCGATGAGGTCGGCGGCGGTTCGGGTGACGACGTTGATTGAATCGCTGAGACCCGCGCCATCGAGATGGGCCAGCCGCACACTCTGCGTGTACACTTCCGCGAGATTGTAGTCGCCGAACGCGTAGAACGCGTCGCGCACATTATCGCTGGCACACGCCACGGGCACACCGGCATCGAGGAAATCGCGGATCAAGGTCAAGCCGCGCCAGAGCGGTGACCGGGGAAACGCCGTTCCCGTGCCGCGGCGATCCTGTAAATATAGATTACACAACGGCAGGGAGATGATTCCGATGCGCGCGGCCTTGACCAACGCGATGGTTGAGCGCGCGCGTTCGACCGGCTGGGTCGCGAGGCTGCAACAATGTCCGCAAATCACGGAGTGGGGAAATTCTGAGCGGAGCACGGCCTCGGCGACATGGCGCAGGACCTCGGCGTTGGCCTCGCCGTTTTCATCGACGTGCAGATCGATGCCAATGCCGCGATCGCGGGCGATCGCGAGCAGGCGATCGAGTTGCAGGGGTAACTCCGGCGACATCGTGAAAAAGCCGCCCAGTGCACTCGCTCCATGGCGCAGAGCAAGGTCGGCGATCCGGTCGCCATCGGAGGTGGCGTAGGCAGCCCCGCCCCCGAGCGGAACCGTTTGCAGGGTGATGCGGCCGAGCCATTCGTTGCGCAGCGTGGCCATCGTGGCATGGCTGACTTCGCTCAACGGTCCAGTGTCGAGATGGGTGCGGATTGCGCGCGTGCCATGAGCCCACGCGCAACGCAGGGCGAACCGGGCCCGGCGAAGGAGATCGTCTTCGGTCCAGTTGTCGCGGTCACGACCAAGCGACTCGAGCGCATCCATGAACGTGGCCGAGCGATTCGGGGCGCGATGCCAGGTGTGCGTTTTATCGAGATGCACGTGCGCATCCACAAACCCCGGCACGACCAGCGCTCCCTCCACATTGAGGACGCCCGTGGCGTGATCCGGATGCGGGGCGGATGTTGATGCCGGAGAGACCGCAGTAATCGCGGTTCCGGCAATCGTGATATCGCAAAGCAGTGCCGGTTCGAGCGGGTCGATCGCGTCGGTAACCATCGACGCGGGAAGGAGGGCGACGGGGACTCGGGCGCGGCGGACGAGAAGCATTTACAGTAACAAAGCAACGCTGATGCCACGTCCGGCTAGGTCCAGATTTTGCACAAAAGTGCTGGCCCGGGTGGCAGCGAACCTGCTTGGTTAAGAAATCCGATTCATGTCATCTTTCCCTGATTCCCTGCGCGCTGAATTGCGCGAAATCGTAGGCGCCGAGTTTCTCATTGAGAGCGGCGATACCCTTGAGACGCTGTCGAAGGATTTTTATTGGTATTCCCCGGTGCTCAAGCCGCAGCTTGATCCGAAGCGCGCGGATGTCGTGGCCCGGCCCGAATCCATTGCCCAGGCCAAGGCGGTCGTCGCGGCCTGTTTTCGGGCGGGCGTGCCGATTGTCCCGCGCGGTGCGGGCACCGGCAATTATGGCCAATGTGTACCGCTCTATGGTGGCGTCGTGATCGATATCGCTCGCCTCGATCGTATTCACTCGGTGGCTGGTGGCGTGGTGAGTGCGGAAGCAGGGGCGCGGCTGGGCACGATCGAAACGGTGGCGCGGGCCGCCGGCTGGGAGTTACGCTGTCTGCCTTCAACGTGGATGAAGAGCTCGCTCGGAGGTTTCTTCTGTGGCGGTTCGGGCGGCATCGGGTCGATCACGTGGGGCGGGATCAACGCCAATGATAATGTGAAGTCGGTCACCGTTCTGACCTGCGAAGCGGAACCGAAGCTGATCCGTCTCGAAGAGCGTGACGCGCTGAAGGCGCTGCATACCTACGGCACCACGGGATTTCTCGTCGAGATCGAGATGCGACTGGCACCCAAGGTCGATTACGACCAGCTGATTTTCAGTGCGGCGGATTGGGAGACGCTGCTCGCCTGGACTGACGGTGCGGCGCGGAATTCCGACTGGTCCAAGCGTCTGGTGACGCAGTTCCAGTGGCCGACGCCTTCGTTCTTCAAGCCGCTGCGAAAATATTTCCGGGACGGCGAACACGTTTCCTTTTTGCTCGTGGCCCAGTCGCAAACCGATGCGGTGGTCGCGGCCGCGGAGGCCGCGGGTCTGACCTGTGTTTACCGGCAGCCATTGTCGGATCCGCCGAAGCCTCCGTTCATCACGGATTACACCTGGAACCATACCACGCTTTGGGCGATGAAGAGCGATCCGACGATCACGTATCTACAAGCTGGATTCGGGGCGAATTTCCGCGAGCAGTTTGCCGAGCTGGAGCGCCGCTTTCCGGGTGAGATCCTCCTCCATCTGGAATGGGTGGCGGGGAACGCGAAGATGATGCGCAACAGCAGCGGCGGGGCGGGTGTCGTGCCCAGCGGCATCGTGGTGGGCGGGATTCCACTGCTGTATTTCAAGTCGGAGGCGCGGCTGAACGAGATCCTTCGGGCCTGCGATGAACTCGGGGTGGGTATCGCGAATCCACATACATTCTATCTGGAGGAGGGCGGTGGTCATCCGAACATCGCGGAGAAACGCGCGCTCAAAACCGCGGTTGATCCGCGCGGTCTGATGAATCCGGGGAAGATGAAATCGTATCCCTTCAATCCGTTCGACGCGGTGGCGTCGGCCGCGGCCGCCGCCGCGCTTGCCGACGCTCCGGCCTGACGAAGGGGAGACAACGTATGTGCGTCTTACCTCTGGTTACGCTCGAGCGGGTGGAAAAGCGGTTCGGCGCCGGTCCGCTCGTCCTCGACGGGATCAACCTTCAGGTTACGCGCGGGGAGTTTGTCAGCTTCATCGGTCCCAGTGGCTGTGGCAAGAGCACGCTGTTGCGGTTGATTGCCGGCCTGACGAATGCGACCAACGGCGGCATTGTGATCGATGGGATGACGCCGGAGAACGCCCGCGAGTTGATGTTCTTTGTCTTTCAGGATGCGAACCTGATGCCATGGCGGCGGGTGGCGGAGAACGTGGAGTTGCCGTTGATCCTGCGTGGCGATCCGTCGGCCCGGCGCCGCGAGCGGGTGCAACACATGCTGGAGATCGTCGGGTTGGGCGCTGCGGCGGACAAATTTCCGTGGCAGCTTTCCGGGGGAATGCGGATGCGGGTCTCGATTGCGCGGGCACTCAGCGTGGCACCCGAAATTCTGCTGCTCGACGAACCCTTCGGAGCAGTCGACGAGATGACGCGCGACAAGCTCAACGAAGACTTGCTGGCGATTCGCGCGCGCGATCCGTTTACGGGATTCTTTGTCACGCACTCCGTCACCGAGGCGGTGTATCTCTCGACGCGCATCGTGGTGCTGTCGGCCAATCCGGGCCGCGTTTCCGCGGTGATCGACGTTCCCTTTGCGTATCCGCGGCCGCCGGAACTCCGCGAGACACCCGGGTTTCTTCAACTCCTGGCGCATACCGCGCGCGCTCTGCGAACGGCGCGAAACTAAGCGGAAACCACGCGTCATGAAAAACCAAATACTCTCCATCGTGCAACCGGCGCTGGCCGGGGTGGCGCTGCTGGGGTTGTGGTACGCGGCGAAAGCGGTTTTTGAGCTTCCGAGTTTCATCCTGCCGTCACCCGACGAGATCCTGGTGGCGGCGTGGGATGAGCGCAGCACCTTGATGGCGGCGGCGATGGTGACGATGCGGGGCGCGATCCTCGGATTTCTGGCGGCGGTGGGCGTCGGCTTCCTGCTCGCGATGGCATTGGGGTTTTCGCCGCGGATCAAGGCCTCGTTCTATCCCTATATTCTCGTGCTCCAGATGATGCCGGTAACGATTCTTGCACCGGTGTTCGTACTCTGGCTCGGGCAAGGTCTGCCGAGCATTGTGGCGATCACGTTCATGATCGGCTTCTTCCCGGTTGTGGCCAACACTACGATGGGTTTCATCTCCGTGGACCGGAATCTGCGCGAGCTTTTGCTCATGTGCAAAGCCACGCGCGCGCAGGAGATCCGGTATCTGCGGATCCCGGGCGCGATGCCGTATTTCCTCACCGGCGTGAAAATCGCCGGCACCCTCGCGCCGATCGGCGCCATCGTCGGTGATTTCCTCGCCGGCAGTGCGACCGGTGGCGTGGGCGGGATTGGCTACATGACCATCTCGTACTTCTCCCAACTTAAAACGCCGGCGCTCTTCGCCACCGGAATGGTGGCCTGCGTGATCGGCTTTGGGTTCGTCGGTAGCGTCAACCTGCTGCACTGGCGGCTGCTCCACTCATGGCACGACTCAATGGTGAAAAAAGAATGACCCGCTCAATCCTTACTTCCTTTCGCCCGCCGGCTGCGGCGGTGCTGGTGTTCACGGCCTTGGCCTGGAGTGGCTGCGGCAAAGGGCCCGCCGCGGCCCCCGCCTTGGATGCGACGGGCAAGCCCCTGACCAAGATTGTGCTGCAGACGGACTGGTATGCCCAGCCGGAGCACGGTGGTTTTTATCAGGCGGTCGTGAAAGGATATTATCGCGAAGTGGGGTTGGACGTGGAGATCCAGCAGGGTGGGCCGAACGCGATTCCCACCCAGAAAGTGGCCTTGGGCACAACCCAGTTTGCGATTGGTCGCAGCGATGATGTGATGATTGCGGTCTCGCGCGGAATTCCGCTCGTGATGGTGGGCGCACTCATGCAGCGCGATCCGCAAGCGATCATGTTCCATGAGGAGAGCGGCATTCGCGGGTTCAAGGATCTGGACGGCCGCAACATCATGGCCGTGCCGGGTGCGGGCTGGATCGCGCTGATGGAGAAAAAATACGGTATCAAGGTTTCGGTGACACCACTGGATTTCGGTCTCAGCCGTTTTCTGGCCGACAAGAAATTTGTGCAGCAGTGCTTCATCACGAACGAGCCGTTTTATGTCCGCCAGCACGGAGCGAAACCGGCCACGCTGCTGCTGTCGGAAACCGGGTTCTCCCCGTATCGCGTGTGGTTCACGAGCCGCGGGTTCACCGAGAAAAACCCCGAGGCCGTCCGTGCTTTTACGGCAGCGTCGATTCGCGGCTGGCAGGAATATATTTCGGGAGACCGGACCGACGCGGATGCGCTCATTGGGTCATTGAACAAGCAAATGGTGCCTGACTTTATCGCCTATAGCGTCGGGGCGATGCTGGAGCATCGGCTCGTGACTGGAGATCCCGCTCAAGGTGAGCGGGCTGGACGGATCGATCCGGAGCGGATCGCGGCGCAGATTGCGCAGCTCACAAGCATCGGCGTGCTCGGCAAGACGCTGACGGTCGACGACGTGTTCGACGCCCGGTTTTTGCCGAAGGAACTTAGCGCCGTCGCCAAGTGAGTGGTCCCGCCACCGTCTTGATCCCGCAGTCGGCGAGCTTATGCAGGTCCGTCTTCTGCGGGCCGAATAGATTGTACCGGCTGTTGGTTGAGGCCCGGCGGGACGCCCGACCGCCCGATGGGATTCCTGTATTTGGATGGGCACCCGTGGTGGCGGTGGGTCACGACTTGCGTAAGGTCCCGTCCGGTACCCAGGCGTCCTAACTCGCGAGCAGATCGGTTTGCGCGCGGTCGCGGAACTCACCCGGGGTTTGTCGGGCGGAGCGGCGGAAAAACCGTCCGAAATAGGAGGGGTCTTGAAAACCCAATTTATAGGCAATCTGAGCGACGGGGAGCGACGTGTGAGTGAGCAGGCGTTTGGCCTCGAGGAGCATTCGGTCTTGAATAAGCTCACCGGCACTCCGCCCGGTTTCGCGGCGAAGGTGATCGTTGAGATGGGTGCGTGATACGTGCAGCCGTTTTGCGAAATCGCCCACGTCGAGCAGTTGGGGAAAGTTTTCCTCGAGAAGCAGCCGGAAGCGCCGCGAAAGCAGATCCGTGGTTGCCGCCGGGGTCGTGACCGGGCCGCGGGCTTCGAGAAACTGCCGGGTGAGCGTGAGTAAAATGGTGAGGTATGCGCGGACAAGATCGTCCCGCCCGACAAGGGGGGCGGCGGCTTCCGTGTGTAACTGGCGAAACACCCGATCGACGCGGCGCGCTTCTGCGGACGTGAGGTGAAGGACGGGCGGCACCGGTCCGCCGTAAAGGAAAGGGAGTTTGCCGAGCAATCCGGGATGATCGCTGCTGACGGCAAATAACTCCTCGGTGAAGCTCGCGATCTCGCCGGTGGAATTGCCCTTGAGTTGCCAGGCGTGCACCTGGCCGGGCGAAGTGAAAAAGAGCGTGCCGGAAGTTACGGCGTAATTCTGAAGGTCGCTTCGCACCTGACCGCTTCCCGTGCGCAACCAGATTATCTCGAAAAAGTCATGCCGATGAGGCACAGACCGGTTCAGCCGGTCGCTATGCGCATCTTCGAAGGGGATGACGTGAAAGAGGCCGGGTTTGCGCAGACCCCGGGTGTACGCTGACATCGGATACAGCGCGACCGTGTCGGACGAAGGGTTGGTTCGCCCAAAAGGAGTGGACGGTGAATGGCCCATGTTGCTGCTCAAGCATACCGGGGGCCAGTTTTGGAGCGCTCGCGTTTAGCGGTCCTTCTCCGCAATCACGAAGGCGCGAAGCGCCGTCAGGTGTTCGTCGGTGTAATGAGGGTGCGGCTCCATCTTCGCGTTCGTTACGAACGCCTTGGGATCGCGAATGTACCCTTTGAAGACGTCCGGTGCATGCATCGCCCGGGCGGCAAGAATTTCGAAGGCCACGTTGCTTTTGGTGCCGCCAAACGAGGCCTGCGGGCCTTGGTGGCAACTGGCGCAGGAGTGGATCCACAGTTCCCGGCCGGCTTTCGCGCGGTCTGAGAGATCTGTCCACGGAGCCTTGAAAAACACCGCGAAGCTTTCGTCGTGGCGGGTCACCTCAAGCGTGGTGACGCCCCACGGTCGCTTGTGTCCGGCATCGAGCAGCTCGGCGACGGCCGGCACGACTTTGCTGGCGACACTGATGACGTAAGGACCGGGGTTGAAGGTGAGGCCGGGCGGCGGCCAGTGTTCCGGGCCGCGGCCGTTGATGGCTAGAATGAGAAAGGGGCGGTACTGATCGACGAAGCCCGTGCGGAAAACCGCCGCGTAACCGTCGGTGCATGTGGCCAGCAAGGTATCCGCGTCGCCCTTACGCGGGAGGGCGGCCCAGAGGTCCGCGAGGTACACAACCGTGACCTCCTGTTCGCCAGGAACAAACTCGCCGGTCAGCGTCAGTTTCGACGTGGGCAACGCCGCCAAGTCGTTCCAGCGGGCATACCTGATCTCGCCCGTGGCGGCGCCGGCGAGCTCGCCTGTGATGGCCAGGTCGGTCGTTTCCTGCCGGGTGGCATGCAGTGGGAGCGCGGATGCGGCGTCGAGACGAGTCGCAGTGGCTCCCGTGAGCAGCGTTGCGATGATTGAGCCAACCCTCAGCAAACGGCGAACGATCACGAGAAGTGGTTCAGAAGAGCGCATAGGGACCGGGAGGGTAAAGCAGGTGTGATGCCGGGATGGCCCATTAAACGCGAACAGAGGACGTCGGGCAGGGAAACGCGAGGCCTGCGTTGGTGCCACCAGGGTCACGGACCGGCAAACTGCGCGAGTCCAGCAGTGACGTCATCGGATCTCAGTACGCGTTACACCCGTTTCCACGCCCATCCGTTGAGATTGTATCGCCGGTAGGAGAATGTCACTGCATGGCGCATGAAGGCTCTCACGTTCGGATTTGGTGCGCTTGGTCTCGCCGTCGTTGTCGCAGGTTTTTGGCTGCAACATCAGAGCACGCTGCAATTGCGCCGTCACGTGGCCCTGCTGCGGATCGAGGTCAGTCGACTGGAACAGCAACGGCTCGAGCGGTCGTCATCCGTCGTGGTTGAGTCGGCGGCGCCGACGGGCGATTCCACCGTGAGTGCGGAAGTGGAGCGCCTGCGGGCCGAGCTCCGCGCGCTTCGGGCTCAGACCAATGAGCTCGCCCGCCTTTCGCCGGTGGGCTCAAAGGTGATGGAGAAGCGAGGGAGCACGGCAATTGCCTCGCCTCTGGTTCCAGTGAGCGAGTGGAAGGATTCTGGTCGGGCCACGCCTGAGGCGACGGTTGAAACCGTGTTGTTTGCAGCGATGGGCGGAGACCTCGAAACCTTGGCCAAGGCGGTGGTCTTCAATGACGCGATTAAGTCTCAGGTCGCGACGTGGTTTGAGGGACTTCCTGAGGCGACGAGGCAGGAAGACGGGGCGCCCAAAAAAGTGATCGCATTAATGATGGCCAAGGACGCGGGATCGTTGGCGGGGATGCAGCTCCTGGGTAAAAAGGAGGACGGGGCGAACGACGTCACGGTGCGCGTTCGCATCGGGGACGACCAGGGCAAGGCGAAGGACGACAAGTTTGAAATGCGACGCGCTCCTGACGGCTGGCGTTTGCTGGTACCGGATAAGGCCGTCGAAAAGTACGCCCGCCAAGTTAAAGGGAAGTAAGCGGTCGATCGCGCGGCGGCCCGACCGCCGGTACGCTGTAACAGAAATTCGCATACGACGGTTGCCTTGGTAAAGGGAGTTTATTTCCCCGGTTAAAAATCTGGCGTCCCCTACCTCCGTTGTCGTGAATAGGATGATGATTTCACAGTCCGGCGTCACTCGCCTCGGCGAAGCCGTGCGTCCAAGTCTTAGTCAGCTTACTAATCCGGACGCCGTCACGCTGTTCGGTGGAGTCACCGCCGAGATGCCGGTGCTGGTCATTCTCGCAGCGGGCAAGGGTTCGCGATTTGGTTCGGCGCCAAAGTGTATCCAGCTGGTGGGTGGGACACCGCTGGCCCGGCACTCGATCGATGCGTTTCGCCAGATCGAGCCGGCTCCCGTCATTTGCCTCGTCGGCTATCGGCACGACGAGGTTTCCACGGCGTTGGGAGCAGACAATCTTTACGTGCGTTCGGAGAATCCGGCAGGGGGCACGGCTTACGCGGCGTTCGAGGCGTTCAGTGTTCCGGCGTCGTTGGAAACGAATCCGCTGCTAGTGATTACGATGGGTGATCGCATCGTCACGCCTTCGATCTTTCGACGCTTGTGCGAAACGCATCGAGCCGGTGGCCGTGAGGCGGATCTGACCATGCTCGCGGCCGAGTACGAGGCGCCGAAAAACGTGGGCAAGGGCCGGATTGTCCGCGCCGCCAATGGCCGGGTGGAGCGAATCGTCGAGCAACGCGATATCGATGCCATGGACGATCCGGCGGCTCGTCGTCGGCTGCACGATCTCACCGAGGGGAATTGTCCCCTTTATGTGGTGCGCGCCGCCGCGTTGCACCGCCATTTACAGGGTCTGACCAACGCGAACGCCCAACAACAATATTATATCACCGACATCATCGAAGCGATGCAGCGGGAAGGCGGCGATATTCGGACGGTGACCATCAGTGTCGTGGATCCTGAATACGACCTGCTGTGTTCCGATGTCACGCGCGCGCCCGACCTGGCGTTGTTGGAAAGTATCGTGGCCTCGCGCGGAAGCGAACTCCTTTCCGCCGGATCCGACGTTGAAACGGCCGCCCGCGTCATCATCGCCGACCGGCCGGCCGTGCAGGTTGCCGCAATTGCCCGGCAACTCGAGGAATTGATCGGCGTCGCGACAGGCGAGAAACTCGGGTTCAAGCCCAACCAGCCCGTGGCAATCGGGATCTCGGGCGGGCGGTTTCGAATTGCCTTCAGGGGCTGCGAATTGTCACGACCGGCAACGTACCGAAAGGCGGTTTTTCGAGTTCGTCGGCCGTCACCGTCGCGACGAAGAACGCCATCAACGCGCTCTATGATCTGCGGATTCCGCCGGATCTTCTTATTCACCTGGCCTGCCAGGCTGAATACGGCACGGGCGTTCGCGCCGGCTCGTTTGACCAGGCGACGGAACAAAAAGGGCGCGCGGGCCGTGGCACCCTGATCTCATCCAATCCGCGCGAGAACTTTCGCATCATCGGCACGTATCCGGTTCCGGCGGAACGTTTCCATGTGATCTTTCCGTATAGTGTCGAGCGCGCCCGCGAGGCATGGAAGTGGTCAGGTGGAACCTACGCGGAAAATATGGCGCAGGAGCGACTCACGACCGGAGAAATGCGCAAGCTCACCGGCAAGGCGGCGGAGATCGCCGCATGGCTGATTCGCCTTCCACTGGAGAATGACTTTTTCAAACTGATCGAAGATGACCTCGTGCAGGACGGCGCATTGACGGTCGAGACCCGCGCCTGGATCGCGGGAATTCTGCGTCAGCTTCCGCTGCTCGCGACCGGCGAGGAGTTGCGGCAAAAACTGTCCGATAACCGGGCGTGGTATTTGGCGCAGTTGATCGAGACGACAGGTATCGATGCGCAGGCTGCCACGCAGAAAACCGACGCGACCCTCGCTTCGCTCTTCACGGGCTGGCGGGATCCGGTTTTGCGACGGATGACCCCGGGCGGCGCGCTCGGGGAAGAAACGGGGGTGCCATTGCGGGCAATTGTCGCCTATCTGTTTGCCGAGGTCGCTCGGAATTTTCACCTGATCCATCACCCGGATGAATGGATCGAGTCGGTGACGTGGTCGCAGCGCGGTGATCGTTCGTTCGACATCGATCCCGAACGATTGCCCACGCGGGTGGATCTGGAAAAAGGATTGGAGTGGGAACGCGGCTTAGCCGGGCCGGAGTTGCTGGATCAGTGGATCGAGCGCGTGAGCGCAACGCCGTTTGATTATCAACGCGGGCTCGATGATGCCTCCCTGGCGGCGAAGACGCCGCCGGATTTCCGGAGTTTTCCGGGAGCCAGTTTCTTCCGCGGTCTGGCACTGCTCGATCTCACGGAAGCGATGTTGAAGCGGGCTTTTGGTTTGGATGCCGTGGCGGTGCGCGTAAACGCGGCCGGGCAGGGCGACTTCTTCCAGGTGCATGTGGATACGCGCAAAATAAGTGACGCCGAGGTAAAGCAATTCCTCAGTGCCGCGTTCTACCGGCGTTTCGGGCTGTCGCCGGAAACGGAGTTTGTGGAAATTCATCCGGGTGGCGGCGCAGTCGGTGTGCGGTTGAACCGT
>CAYVDZ010000021.1:3820-4812 GCA_964450575.1 uncultured Opitutus sp. | reverse complement strand
AACGGTGTAACTCGCGCCGGAAGTCTCGCCGAACGCGTCGCGCCGCGAGAAGCTGGTCGAACCGACGTCTGCCTCGGCGTGCCGATCGAGCCCGCGCCCATGAACTCGGCGCCACCAACTATATGCCCAAACCGTCGCGGATGGAGCTGCTCATTGATTTCGCGGTCAGGCTGAAGTCGCGTTGGCTGCCGGACGCTTGTACCGCAACTAATCACCCCGATGGAGGTTTCAGATGCGGCCCGACTTTCGCGGCGATTCCGGATCAGGGGAGCTCGTACACTTCCACGAGCGCGATGCCCGTGGTGCCGCCCGATCCACTGACTTGGGCCGTATAATTTCCGGGGACGAGCGTCACCACCATGGCGGAATCGCGACTGGCCTGACTCTCCAACGGAAACGCTCCGACCTGCGCGAACGCCACCACAAGGCTATCGGTACCTCCCCAGTCGTTGTTCTCATCCAACTTCACGGCGCTGCTCGTCGGCGAGTTTGGCGTTTTATACAACGCGAGCACCGGGTCGGAGAGTGTGCCGGTCACCCCCAGTGCGTTCAGGCTCGGCCCGACAGCGCGGATCAGCACGGTTTTGGGTACATTTCCGCCAATCGAGAATCCGGTGATCAGGATCTCGCTGCCGGTGTTGACCTGACTCCGCGCCGAGACGTTGGCGAGGCGGGCTCCGGTGTTCGGAGCGGTGTCATATAATTCCGCGAGGGCAATGCCGACATTGGTCGCGCCCGTAATTTGCGCGGTGTAGGGGCCGGAATTCATGGCCTGAATAATCGCGGAATCCCGGGAGTTTTCCTCCAGCGGAAATGCACCGGTGGCGGAGAAAATACCTGCGACGTCGCTGCCCCGCTCGCCGGTAGTGGGCCTGAACCAGTCTTCGTTCGTCGCGATGACGTTCGTCCCGGAGAGTAATTGGAGACGCGGATCCTCGACGACTCCGGCGATTCCAAACGCGGTTCCGAGGGTGGGGCCGATGGCACGGATG
>CAYVDZ010000021.1:0-3810 GCA_964450575.1 uncultured Opitutus sp. | reverse complement strand
GATGAGGACCGGCTTGGCGGGGGAGCCGGCGAGAAAGAAGCCGACGATGAGCGTCTGCGTTCCGGTTCCGGCCGTCGTGCGGACGGAGAGATTAATCAAGCGGCCAGGAACGGCGGATTCGGTGGGTCCCCGCACGGTGATAGCGGTTGATGCGGTCACCGAAAGTCCATCCGAGCTTGTGACTCGCACGTTGTAGTTACCTGCGCTGGCTTGGCTGATGTTGGGGAAGCTGAGGCCGGAGGACGTCGCTCCGGGGATGAGCTGGCCGTCGTTGAACCACTGATACGTGAAAGGCGGCGTGCCGGTGGTGGCGATGTCGAGCTGGACGTTCTCACCAATGACGGCCGCTTGGGCGCGGGGTGCGCTGAGGATTTCCGGAAGGACCGCAAAGGCGCGGCCGGTCCGCTGCACGTTTTGACGGTATTGGGCCCAAGGTCCGGCGGAACTGGCGCCGATGCTAAAGGCGTAGAGCTTGTCGTCGTTGCTCCCGAGGTAGAGCGTCTGACCGGAAATGGCCGGGCTGGAGCGAATCCAGTCGCCGGTGTCCCATGTACGCTTCAACGTGCCGTTGGCTTGGATCGCGTAGAGCTTGTAGTCATAGGCACCAATATAGATGACGCCGTTGGAGTCGACCGCCGGGGAACTGGCGCGGACTTCATCGCCGAGGAGAAACGTCCAGCGCGCGCCTCCGTTCGAGGTGTTCACTGCGTGGAGCAATCGATCGTAGCCGCCGAAGTAGACGGTTGCGCCATCGGGACTCAGGGCCGGTGATGAGCTCGAGTCCAGGGCCGCTCCTGTATACACCCACCGCAGGGTCCCGGCGGGCGTCAACGAATAGAGGCGCCCGCTGTTGAGTACGCCGAAGTAGAGGTTCCCTGCGCTGTCGAGTGCCGGTACAGTATAGATGGGATCGGGGCCGCTGGTTGCCGCGGGATAGCGCCATTTTTCGGTGCCGTTGGGATTGATGGCGTACAAGCGACCGTTTTCCGATCCTTGATAGATCGTGCCGTCGGGTGCGACCGAAGGACTGGCATAGGATTGAATCGCGCCTACGTTGAACCGCCAGCGCGTGGCGCCGTCGGCGGGATTGAGCGCGTAGAGCCAGCCGTCGCCCGCCTTTATATAGATCGTGCCGTCGGCCGCCAGCGCGGGGCTGTTGGATGCGGGCGCATTGGCGCCGAACGACTTCGTCCATCGGCGCGTACCGTCTGGACGCAATGCGTAGAGGTTGCCGTCATTGGAACCCATATACACGGTTCCGTCATCGGCAATCGCGGGTGAACAGGTGTCGATCAGGCCTCCGGTGGGAACGCTCCACTTCACGGTGCCGTCGGGAGCAACGGCGTAGATCGAGCGATCGATGCTGCCGAAGTAAAGGGTCCCGTCGCGGCCGACCGCCGGCGCACCGGTGATCGGTGAACCGGTGGCGACCTGCCAGAGGGAGTCGGTAACCGTCAGGGTAAACAAGCCGATGGCGGACGTGCTTTTGGAATCGACCGTGAAGCGATAGGTGATGCCGGCAACCGCATCGAGCGTGCAGAGGCTCCCGGTGTTTTGATTATTGGGGCCGGTGTTGTCGCTGGCGGTGATGAGGGCGAGGGAGCTGAGCGTGTCTCCGGTATAGACGGCGAGGAGTGGGTCGAAATCATTGCTGACAGCGGCGACCTGAAAGCGTCCTGAGCGCGGCGCCGTCCAGCGATACCAGAGCGACGTGCCACCCGGGAAATTGAGGATCCGTGGTTCGCCGGCTTCGCGGCTGCTATTCGCGTTCGTCGCGGTCACCCCCGTGCTCTCGCCCGCAAGGATTTCGGCCGAGGCAAACGCATCATTTCCGGGCGTGGTGCCGAGGTTGAGCAAGGTCAGCCCGGTGGCGCCATTTTTGCCGCCCACCACGATTTGATACCTGACACCACCTTGGGCATTGAAGCTAAGGCGACTCGTCAATGCGTTTGAATTACTGGCGTCGTTGTCATTTGCCTCGATGCGCGTGAGTCCGCCGAGCGTTGTGCCGCTATAGACCGCGAGGACGGTGTCGTAATTGCTTCCGGCGGTATGCACCGTGACCGTGCCACTGAAGGGAGGAACCCATTCCCACCAGAGGGTCGAACTCGCGGGAAGATCGGCGTGGGCCGGTTCGCCCTGATCGATCTCGGCCGAGGCGGATTGATTGCTCGAACGCAGGTTGAGATTGTTACTGGTGAAGCGGGGACGGGAGCCGAAGTCGTCATTGAACGGCCGGTTGGACCCGCCGCGGAGGGCGTTATCCAGATTGAGCCGGCCGCCGGTTTGGGCGCGACCGGCGAAGCGCCCGCCCGGATCGGCTCCGCGCAGCAGGCGGTTGATCAACTGGCGGTAGGTGTCGGATGGATACAGGGCTTTCAGCAAGGCGAGGGCGCCGGAGACATGGGGCGCGGCCATGGACGTGCCGCTCAAGCTGAGGGTGCCGGTATTACTGGAATGGCTGAGCGAGACGATTTCTGAACCGGGGGCAAAGATATCGACCGGCGAGCCGTAGTTTGACGACAGCGCGAGTTCGTCGCGACGGGTGGAGTTGCCAACCGTGACGATGTTGTCGAGCGCGTGATTGGCGGGAAAGAATCGAGATACGTCCATGTTGGCGGCGGAATTGCCGGCGGCAGCGACGAACAAGACGCCGGCATCGCGCGCCGCCGTGATAGCGGCGAGTTCCGTGTTCGAGAACCCGCTGTTACCGAGCGCGCCGTAGCTTGCGTTGATGATGTGTGCTCCGTTTTGGACTGCGTAATTCACGCCGCGGGCAATATCGGAAACGGAGCCGCTGCCCGTCGCGGGAAATACTTTAACCGCCATGATCTGCACCCGCCAGGCGACGCCGGAGGTGGCGATGCCATTGTTGCCGACGGCTCCGATCGTACCGGCGACGTGCGTGCCGTGACCATTGTCGTCGGTCGGATCGCCACTCTGCGAGCCGCCCGCAAAGCTGGCGCCATGGATGTCGCCAAAGGTTGGATTCGGGTTGCGCCAGAGGTTTCCCTGCAGGTCCTGGTGAGTAAGGTTCACGCCCGTATCAACCACCGCGACGACGATGTTACTGGCGTCGCGCGCGAGGTCCCAAGCGTTCGTGGCCTTGATGTCCGCGCCGCCGACTCCACTCGACTGGCCGGAGTTGCGCAGGGCCCAAAGGGCGCCGTCTAAAAACCGCGGATCGTTCGGCTCGATCGCGATATGCCGCAGGTAGTCGGGCTCGACAAATTCATAGAGCCCGCTCGCCTGGAGCCGGCGGAGGGCGGCATCGGTATTGTCGGTGGCGTCGACGTCGATCACCCGCAGATCGCGGAAGCGGGCGAACCGCTCCCGGACGCGGATGCCATCGCGTTTCTCCTCGGCATCAATATTAGCGCGGCGTCCTGGGTACGGCCGGGCGAGGAGGACGCGTTCGCGATAACCCTGACGAATTTCCTTCTCCGTGAACGGCGTGGTGCGTTCGCGCAGGACGGGCGGCTCGTTCGCAGCGCGAACCGGGGGTGCCAGGGGGGACAGAGTCACCAGCACGACCAACCCGAAGAGTAACAGGCGCGATTTCAATAGGCGCCTAATTAGATGAGAAGTGGCAGGAGACAAGACGACTCCGATCGCGAGTGGCTGACATCGGACAACTGTGTCCGGGCCCGCGATTTCCCGGATTTTCCTGGCATCTCCTCCGGATCCGACGCGCCGTTGGTCAGAAAAATTATGGTTCCTCGCTGTTTCCGGTGAGCACAGAAGAATGAACCGAAGATAACGGAGGAAACGAAGATCCAATCTTCCTGGCGCACACCTTCGTTTTCTTTG